>NZ_CAXFDV010000519.1:0-2367 GCF_964001545.1 uncultured Aquincola sp. | reverse complement strand
GCCGGGTCGGCGCCTTTGGCCAGCAGCGCCTGCACCAGCGCGGCGTTGCCGGTCGTCGCGGCCAGCATCAGCGGCGTGGCCCCCACCGGCGTGGCGTGGTCGGGGCCGTGCACATCGGCCGCACGCAGGATGTCCTTGAAGTTCTTGGCCTGGTAGGGCTGCAGATGGCGCTGCTGCACGGCGGCCAGCGTTCGGCGCACCAGTTGCTGCTGGGCCAGCCAAGGCCCCTGGATGCCACGGCTTGAAGCCAGCGAGGTGCCTGCCCCCACGAATTCGCGGTCATCCATCAGCCCGCGCGCGGGTGCAAAGCCGGCCTCCCCCAGCTGCTGCAGCCACTCATGCTGGCCATGCCACAAGGCGTAGTCGAACAAGGTTTGCCGTGGCTTGCTGCTGGGGTTGCGCGGGTCCAGCGCCTTGGGCGCCAGCGCTTCGATCAGCTCGCGGCTCCAGGCTGTCCAGGGCACCGGCTGGTGCTGCAGGAAGGCATCACGGATCGCCTGCGCCTGCTCGGCCTTGCCCTGCAGCTCCAGCCGCCGCGCTTCCTGGGCCCATTCGTCCTGGGTCGACTTGGCCACCGGCTGGGCCTGCGCCTCGCCCAGCTGCAGCCCCAGCAAGCCCAGCAGCGGGTGGCCGGTGTCCTGCTCCACCAGCGTCAGCGTCTCCACCGCGCGGGTCATCGCCACATACAAGGCATTGACCTGGAACTTGTACAGCTCCAGCGACTTGTCGGCCTTGTCGCGGGCGCGCCGGTAGTCCAGCTCCTCGCCCTGCAGATCGGCCGGGCTGACGCCTTCACACACCTCGGCATAGGCCTGGCGCTGGCTGCTCACCAGCTTGAACAGCAGCACATGCGGGTACTCCAGGCCCTTGGCTTCATGCACGCTGAACACCAGCGGCGTGCGCAAGACCTGGCGCGCAGCCGCCTTGTCCTCGTCGCGCAGCACGATGACGGCGTGCCGTGCCGACTGCCGGGTGGCCGCATCCAGCTGCGCCAGCGTCTTGTCGCGGGCGTCCAGCAGCCGCACCTCACCCGCCACGGGCGAGGTGGCGCGCACCAGGAAGTTGCTCTCGCGGTCCACCGAGCCGAAGCGCGCCTGCTTGATCTTCAGCAGCCGGTTGGCCAGTGTGGTCACGGCGCGGGTGTTGCGGAAGTTGGCCTGCAGCAGCTTCAGCGGCTGCCGCTGGGCGGCGTCACCGGCCAGGCCCTGCCAGAACAGGCTCTTCAGCGCCGCCCAGCTGAAGAAGTTGGGATGCACGATCTGGTGGCTGTCGCCGCACAGGATGAACTGGCCCGGCGCCTTCAGCATCGCCAGCACCAGCGACAGCTGCACCGGCGTCAGGTCCTGCACTTCGTCGATGACGATGAAGTCGTAGCCGGGCGGCTGCTGCTCGACGATCTGGGTGCGCCACTCATGCGCCACCAGGTTGCTGTCGTGCAGCCCCGACTCGGCCAGCCAGGCGCGGTAGCGCTGGAAGAGGCCGTGCGCCAGCTCGCGCTGCGCGGTGCTCAGCAGGCTTTGCCGCGTGCCCAAAGCCAGGTAATCGGCCAGCGACAGCGGGCCGGCAGGCTGCGCCCCGATGACGCCGCGGAACTCTTCGAACAGCGCCTGCGCGTCCAGCTCGCCCAGCAGCCGCAGCGTCTGGCGGTGGCGTTCGCACCAGGCCGCGAACATCGGCAGCGTGACTTCGCGGCCGGGCGGCACACGCCAGGTTTCCAGCAGCTCGCGGTAGCTGAGGAAATCGACCTCCTGCTTCGGGTTCTCGAAGCCCAGCGCGGCATGCAGCGCGCGGGCGCTTTGCGCCAGGTAGGCCGACAAGGTGACGTACAGCACCCGTCCCTCGGCCTCGCGCAGCCGCGCCAGCGTGACGGCGGTCTTGCCCGAGCCCGCCGACCCGATGACCACCAGCGGTGCCGGCTGGCGGTAGGCCTCGTCCTGCGCTTCGTCGAACACGATGGGCTTGTCCAGCAGCTCAAACTGCGTGCGGCCGGGGCCCAGCCAGCGCAGCGGCGCGGCCTCGGCGGCCAGCGTGGGCGCCTTGGCCTCAGCCGCGGGTTCACGCTCGATGCGCGCCTCGTCCACCGCAGCGCCGCGCAGGAAGCGCGAGCGCTCATAGGCATGGTTCTCGATCACTTCCAGCGCCAGGCACACGGTTTCGGTGCCGCCTTCTTCGGGCGGCCGGTCGATGCGCGCGAACTGCAGCAGCAGGCGGTTGGCGTAGTCGAGCTTGGCGCGGTAGTAGGGCCCGGCGTTCAGCTTCTTGACGTCGGCGCTGCGGAAGTCGCCGGCCTCGATGGCGGCCTTGACCTTGTCGAAGGCAGGCTTGACGCGACGCAGGTTCAGGTCTTTGTATTGCAGCAGGCGCATG
>NZ_CAXFDV010000518.1:0-3351 GCF_964001545.1 uncultured Aquincola sp. | reverse complement strand
GGGCCGAAGGTGTCTTCCGCGTGCAGGCCTTCCGGCCCGTCGAGGCCCACGGTGATGGTGCCGATGATGGCGTCGTGGTCGGTGGCGGTGAGGGTGACGCGGTTGGGCGTCTGGTTCTCGGGCAGGCCGGCGTTCTGGTAGCCGCGCCAGGCGTAGCGCCGCTTGATCAGGATGTTGGCCGAGCTGCGCTGGCCATGCGAGTTGGCGCCCCGGATCTTGAATAGCCGCGGCCTGGCCGTTTCCGGCTCCACGTCCGCCGCCATCCGATGCGGCTGGAAGGTCGCGCCGATGATCGTGTTCGACGCCTCTGTCATGCCGGGTCTCAAGTTCACACCCCCACCCCTGTTGATCTCTTGTATGAATTCTGACCCGGCCCCAGCAACAAACCTGTAGCAAGAGTTGAGGAAGACGGATCAGAAATCGTCGCTCGCTTGTGCGAAAGATTCCACGAATGTGGTCTCCGCGCTGCGTTGTGGTGCGCTTTGTCCGCGCATTCTGCCCTTGTAACAAGCGCCCCGGCACTGAAATTCAGGAAACGTTCAGTTGCAATTCAGCAGCATTTCCATCCGGCATCCGCAAGTTCCGTGCGCGTCACCACCGATTCGCGCGGCGCGTGGTGTCACGGCAGCCCGGGATACTCGGACGATACGAGCCGCCTTCGACAGGATCATGACGTTCAGCCCTGCCGCCATCGCGCGGATCGCCCCTTTCGCGCTTTTCATGCTGCTGCTGGCGCTGCGCGGCGCACTGCCGGCCGATGCCGGCTTCGACCCGCGCTGGGTCTACGGCATCACCGTGGCCGCGGTCGGCGGGCTGCTATGGCACTTCCGCCGCCAGTACGGCGAGCTGGCCCGGCAGACATGGCCCCAGGCGCGCGAATGGGCGCTGGCCATCGGCACCGGCCTGGCCGTCTTCCTGCTGTGGATCCAGCTGGACGCGCCCTGGATGCAGCTGGGCGAGCCCAGCGCCGCCTTCGTGCCGCTGAACGCCGCCGGCGGCCTGGACTGGCCGCTCATCGTGGTGCGCTGGATCGGCGCCGCGCTGCTGGTGCCGGTGATGGAAGAGCTGTTCTGGCGCAGCTACCTGATGCGCTGGCTGGCCCGCCCGCAGTTCGAGGCCGTGGACCCGGCCCGCGTGGGCGTCAAGGCCATCGTGCTGTCCACCTTCGTGTTCATGCTGGCGCACACCTTGTGGCTGGCCGCCATCGTGGCCGGCCTGGCCTATGCGCTGCTGTACGTGCGCACCGGCAAGCTGTGGGTGCCGGTGATCGCCCATGCCGTGACCAACGGCGTGCTGGGCATCTGGGTGGTGGCCACCGGGCAGTGGCAGTTCTGGTAAGCGATCGGTGCTAGGTCTGTAGGCCGACCGCCCGGTCGGCCTTGAACTGGGCGCGGAAGGCCTCGAAGCGGCCGGCGTCCAGCGCGTCGCGCACCTCCTGCATCAGGTTCAGGTAGTAATGCAGGTTGTGGATGGTGGTCAGCATCGGGCCCAGCATCTCGCCGCATCGGTCGAGGTGGTGCAGGTAGGCGCGGCTCACCGCGCCCACGCCGGTGCCCGGCTCGCCGGCGCAGGCCATGCAGCGGCAGGTGGGGTCGATCGGCCGCTCGTCGGTCTTGTAGCGGGCGTTGCGCAGCCGCAGGTCGCCGAAGCGGGTGAACAGGTGGCCGTTGCGTGCATTGCGGGTGGGCATCACGCAGTCGAACATGTCCACGCCCTGGGCCACGCCTTCCACCAGGTCTTCGGGCGTGCCCACGCCCATCAGGTAGCGCGGCTTGTGCGGCGGCAGCCGGTGCGGCGTGTGCGCCATGATGCGCAGCATCTCGTCCTTGGGCTCGCCGACACTGACGCCCCCCACCGCGTAGCCGGGGAAGTTCATCTCCACCAGCGCTTCCAGCGAGGCTTCGCGCAGGTTCTCGAACATGCCGCCCTGCACGATGCCGAAGAGCGCGTTGCGGTTTTCCAGCCGCGCGAATTCGGCCTGGCAGCGGCGCGCCCAGCGCAGGCTGAGCTCCATGGACTTGCGCGCCTCGGCCTCGGTGGTGATGTGGCCCTTGGTCTCGTAGGGCGTGCACTCGTCGAACTGCATGACGATGTCGGAGTCGAGCACCGTCTGGATCTGCATGCTCACCTCGGGCGTGAGGAACAGCCGGTCGCCATTGACCGGCGAGGCGAACTTGACGCCCTCCTCGCTGATCTTGCGCATCTCGCCCAGGCTCCACACCTGGAAGCCGCCGCTGTCGGTGAGGATGGGCTTGTGCCAGCCCTCGAAGCGGTGCAGCCCGCCGAACTGCTGCATCACGTCCAGGCCGGGGCGCATCCACAGGTGGAAGGTGTTGCCCAGGATGATCTGGGCGCCCATCTCGTGCAGCGACCGGGCGCTCACGCCCTTGACGGTGCCGTAGGTGCCCACGGGCATGAAGATCGGGGTTTCAACCACGCCGTGGTTCAGGCGCAGGCGCCCACGGCGTGCATGGCCTTCGGTGGCCAGCAAATCAAACTCAAGCATGCAAACTTTCAGGCGCTGCGTTGCAGCAGCATCGCGTCGCCGTAGCTGAAGAAGCGGTAGCGCGCCTCGATGGCGTGGCGGTAGAGGGCGCGCACGTGCTCATGGCCGGCGAAGGCGCTGACCAGCATCAGCAGCGTGCTCTTGGGCAGGTGGAAGTTGGTCAGCAACACGTCCACCACGTGGAAGCGGAAGCCGGGCGTGATGAAGAGCGAGGTCTCGCGCGCGCCGGCCTGCAGCGTGCCACCCAGCGCGGCCGATTCCAGCGCGCGCAGCGTGGTGGTGCCGGCGCCGATCACGCGGCCGCCGGCGGCCTGGGTCTGCGCGATGGCCTGCACCGTGGCCTCGGTCACCTCGAACCACTCGCTGTGCATCTTGTGCTCGGCCAGGTCGTCGGTGCGCACCGGCTGGAAGGTGCCGGCGCCCACGTGCAGCGTCACGCGGGCGGTCTTCACGCCCATGGCGGCCAGCGCGTCCAGCACCGGCTGGTCGAAGTGCAGAGAGGCCGTGGGCGCCGCCACCGCGCCGGGCCGGCTGGCGAACACGGTCTGGTAGCGCGCCTCGTCGGCCGCATCGTCGGCATGGGTGATGTAGGGCGGCAGCGGCACATGGCCGTGCTGCGCCAGCAGCGCGAACGGGTCTTCGGGCAGGCGCAGGTGGAACAGCGAGTTGTCGGGCCCGCCGCGGCCCAGTACCTGGGCATCGAAGGCGTCGGCAAACCGCAGCTGTGCGCCGGGCTTGGGCGACTTGCTGGCGCGCAGGTGGGCCAGCACTTCATGGCCGGGCAGCACGCGCTCGACCAGCGCCTCCACCGCGCCGCCGGTGTCCTTGACGCCCAGCAGGCGCGC
>NZ_CAXFDV010000517.1:0-15741 GCF_964001545.1 uncultured Aquincola sp. | reverse complement strand
GCATCCGCCGCGACGAAAGCTGCCTGGTCATCGTGCGCCGCACCGAAAGCCGCGGCACCGGCATCACGCTGGCGCGCCTGGTGCACCCGGGCAGCCGCTACGTGATCGAGGGCCACTTCCGGCCCTGACATGTCCATACAACTGATCGACCTCTTCCGCCAGCCGCCCGAGCCCTGGCGCAACGGCGGTGGTCACACCCGCGAGCTGCTGCGCCGGCCGGGCGCGCCGGGGGCCGACTGGGCGCTGCGCATCAGCGTGGCCGACATCGACCGCGATGGCGACTTCTCCGCCTTCCCGGGCGTGCAACGTTGGTTCGCAGTGCTGGAAGGCGCAGGGGTCGAGCTCACGCTGCCCGCCGGTCGCCAGCGCCTGACGGCCGCCAGCCCGCCGCTGGCCTTCGACGGCGCGGAAGCGCCCGGCTGCCGTCTGCTGGCCGGCCCCACGCGCGACCTCAACCTGATGGTGCAGCACGGCCGCGGCACGATGCGGCCGGTGCAGCCCGGCGTTGAATGGTCAGAACCTTTTGAAGCCCGCGGACTCTTCAGTCTGAGCGGCGGCCTGTGGCACCCGCGCGAAGGCAAGCCCGTGGTGGTGGCGCCCTTCACGCTGCTGTGGGCCGACGACGGCATGCCCTGCCGCTTCGACCCGGTGGACGCGCCGGCCGATGGCCGGCCCTGCGGCTACTGGCTCGGGCATGCGGCCTGCTGAATCTGCCGCGCCAACGGAACCTGCCATGAGCGAAGACACCTCCTACACCCTGCACCGCGGCCAGCGGCCGCTGCTGGTCAGCGTGCCGCACGCCGGCCGCGAGATCCCGCCCACGCTGGTCGATCGCTACCTGCCCCGCGCGCTGAACGTGGAAGACACCGACTGGCACCTCGACCAGCTCTACGACTTCGTGCGCGAGCTGGGCGCCAGCCTGCTGGTGCCGCGCTACAGCCGCTACGTGGTCGACCTGAACCGGCCGCCCGACAACCAGCCGATGTACCCGGGCGTCAACAACACCGAGCTGTGCCCCACCCGCTTTTTCACCGGCGACCCGCTGTACCGCGAAGGCCAGGCGCCCACGCCCGAAGAAGTGCAGCTGCGTGTGGGCCGCTACTGGCGCCCGTACCACGACGCGCTGGCCGCCGAGCTGCAGCGCCTGCGCGCCGAACACGGCCACGTGGTGCTGTTCGATGCCCACAGCATCAAGAGCGAGCTGCCCTGGCTGTTCGAGGGCACGTTGCCGGCCCTGAACCTGGGCACCGCCAATGGCACCGCCTGCGACCCCACGCTGCGTGATGCGCTGGGCGCGGTGATGGCCGCGCAAAGCGTGCACAGCCATGTGGTGGACGGCCGCTTCAAGGGCGGCCACATCACCCGCCACTACGGCCGGCCGGCGCAGCAGGTGCATGCGGTGCAGCTGGAGATGTGCTGGCGCTGCTACATGCAAGAGAGCACGCCCGCCGAGTGGGACGCGCTGCGCGCCGGCGAGATCACCCCGCTGCTGCGCCAGCTGGTGCAGACCATGCTGGACTGGCAGCCGCCCGCGCCCCGATGAACGCGCACACCACCGCCTGGTGGGCACCGCGTGCCTGGCTGCCCGGCGGCTGGGCCGAAGGCGTGCTGCTGCAGGCCGATGCCCGCGGCCACTGGTCGGCCATCACGCCCGGCGTGCCCACACCGCCCGAAGGCGCCCAATGCCTGAGCGGCCCGGTGCTGCCCGGCCTGGTCAACGCCCACAGCCACGCCTTCCAGCGCGCCTTCGCCGGCCTGGCCGAGCGGCGCGAGGCCGATGCCGACGACTTCTGGGGCTGGCGCGACCGCATGTACCAGGTGGCGCTGCGCATCACGCCCGCGCAGCTGCAGGCCATTGCCGCCCACCTGTACATCGAGCTGCTGCGCGGCGGCTACACGCAGGTGTGCGACTTCCATTACCTGCAGCACGACGAGCAGGGCCAGCCTTATGCCGACGACCCGCTGGCCATGAGCTGGGCGCTGGCCGATGCCGCCGCCACCGCCGGCATCGGCCTGACGGTGCTGCCCGTGCTGTACGAGCGTGCCGGCTTCACCCAGCCCACGCTGCGACCCGACCAGCGCCGCTTTGCCACCACCGCCGACAGCGTGTGGCAGGCCTGCCAGCGCATCGGCGCGGCCGGCCGGCCGCTGGTCAATGCCGGCGTCGCGCTGCATTCGCTGCGGGCGGCGGCGCCCGAGTCCATCCACCGGTTGAGGCAACTGACCGAAGGCTTTGCCGGCCCCATCCACATCCACGTGGCCGAACAGACGGCCGAAGTGGACGACTGCCTGCGCGCCACCGACCGGCGGCCCATCGAATGGCTGGCCGCACAAGGCCTGCTCGATGCCCGCTGGCAACTGGTGCATGCCACCCACACCGTGCCGGCCGAGATCGATGCGGTGGCCCGCAGCGGCGCCGCGGCCGTGATCTGCCCCAGCACCGAGGCCAACCTGGGCGACGGCTTGTGCGACCTGCCGCGCTGGCTGGCCAGCGGCGCGCCGCTGGCGCTGGGCTCCGACAGCCACGTCACCCGCGCCTGGCGCGAAGAGCTGCGGCTGCTGGAATACGGCCAGCGGCTGGCGCTGCGCCAGCGCAACGTCAGCGCCGCGCCGGCCGAAGGCCAGCCGGCCACCGCGCAGCGGCTGTGGCAGCGCATGCAGGCCGGCAGCGGCGCCGCGGCGGGCCTGGGCGCCTGGGGTCTGCAGCCGGGCGCCCGTGCCGACCTGCTGGTGGTGGACGAAGCCGATGCCGCACTGCGCGGCATACCGCCCGGCCACCTGCTGGATGCGCTGGTGTTCTCCAGCCCCGGCCGGCCCTGGCACAGCGTGATGGCGGCCGGCCAGTGGGTGGTGCAGGCCCATCGGCACCCGCAGGCCGAGGCGGTGGCCGACCGCTTTGCCGAGGTGATGGCACAGCTGTGGAGCTGAGAGCACCGCCGTGTGTGGCACAGTGGCGCCCCTCATGGCCATCAAGTCCACCATCTTCAAGGCGCAGCTGCAGATTGCCGACATGGACCGCGGCGTCTATGCCGACCATGCGCTGACGATCGCGCGCCACCCTTCCGAAACCGACGAACGCATGCTGATGCGCGTGCTGGCCTTTGCACTGCACGTGCCGGCCAGCGACGACAACGGCAAGCTGGAGCTGGCCAAGGGCATCTCCGACACCGACGAGCCCGACCTCTGGCAGCACGACCTCAGCGGCCAGCTGCTGCACTGGCTGGAAGTGGGCCAGCCCGACGACCGCCGCATGATCAGGGCCGCCGGCCGCGCCGACCGGGTGACGGTGATCGCCTATGCCGCCAGCACGCCCATCTGGTGGGCCGGCGTGCAGAACAAGGTGGCCCGCGCCGCCCGGCTGGCGGTGTGGCAGGTGCCCGCCGAACAAAGCCAGGCCCTGGCCACCCTCGCCCAGCGCACCATGCAGCTGCAGGTCACGGTGCAGGACGGTACCGTGTGGGTGAGCGACGGCCAGCAGTCCATCGAGGTGGAACCGCAGGTGCTCAAACCCGCTGCGGATTGAACGGACAGATGGTCCCGCGGCCGCCGCCCGGCCGCTCCGAAGGCGGCCGCGCAACCCGCCCGGCGGATAGCTTCACGTATCCGTGAAGCCGGGTGCCCCATCCCCCCCGGGCCCAGCGCCGGGCCGCTCCCAAGCGGGCCCGGACCCGCCCGGCGGGTGGCTTCAGGTACTCCTGAAGCCGGGTGCTCCATCAGTTGGCAAAGACCTGGCTGCGGTCTGCGAAGGCTTTGAATTCAAGCGCGTTGCCCGACGGGTCGAGGAAGAACATCGTGGCCTGTTCGCCCACCTCGCCCTGGAAGCGCACGTAGGGCTCGATCACGAACTTCACGCCGGCCGCGCGCAGGCGGTCGGCCAGCGCATGCCACTGCTCCAGCGTGAGGATGGCGCCAAAGTGGCGCACCGGCACGTCATGCCCATCGACCGGGCTGTGCTCGCGGTGGCCGCACTCTTGCGGGGCCAGGTGCGCCACGATCTGGTGACCGTAGAAGTCGAAATCGACCCAGGCATCTGAACTGCGGCCTTCGGGGCAGCCCAGCAATTCGCCGTAGAAGGCGCGGGCTTCGGCCAGGTCGCGCACGGGAAAGGCCAGGTGAAACAGCGGTTGGGGCGTGGTCATGGGGACTGCTCGGGTTCAGGTGAACCCACGTTACCCTGCATGACACATGCCTGCCGTATCCGCTTGCAGCAGCCGATGGCGGCGCCAGGCTTCGAAGGCCGCCAGGTCCATCGGCCGGCCGGTGTGGTAGCCCTGCACCAGGTCGCAGCCGGCGTGGCGCAGCGCCTGCAGCTCGGCGGCGCTTTCCACGCCTTCGCCGGTCACCTTCAGGCCCAGCCCGTGGCCCAGGTGCACGATGGACTTCAGCAGCTCGCGGCGGCGCGCATCGGCATGAACCTCGGTGACGAAGCTGCGGTCGATCTTCAACTCATGCATCGGCAGCCGCTGCAGATAGGCCAGCGACGAATGGCCTGTGCCGAAGTCGTCGATGGCCAGGCCCACCCCGGTGTCGCACAGCGCCTGCAGCACGGCCACCGGGTCTTCGCCGCTGGCCATCAGGCCGGTTTCGGTCAGCTCCAGCTGCAGCCGCGCCGGCGCCACGCCATGGCGGGCCAGCAAGGCCTGCACACGGCCGGGCAGGCCGCTGTCCTGCAGGTCGTGGGTGGAGATGTTGACCGCCAGCGTCAGCGGCAGGCCTTCGCGCTGCCAGCGCGCCAGCGTGCACACCGCCTGCGCCAGCATCCAGTCGGTCAGCGGGCCGATGCGGCCGGTGCGCTCGGCAAAGGGCACGAACTCACCGGGCGGCACCCAGCCGCGCTGCGGATGGCGCCAGCGCACCAGCGCTTCCGCGCCGCGCAGCGTGCCGTCCAGCGCCAGCTTGGGCTGCAGGTACTGATGCAGCTGGCCACCTTCGATGGCCTCAGCCAGCGCCGACAGCAGGCTGAGCTGCGACTGGCGCGCCGCCTCCAGCGAAAGCGCGTACACCGCACAGCCGATGTGCAGGCGCTTGGCCTCGAACAAGGCCTGCTCGGCATGGCGCAGCAGCGGCTCCAGTGCGCGCGCATCGGCGGGGTACATGGCCAGGCCGGTGGTCACCGACAGGTCCAGCGCCTCGCCCTGCCAGCGCACCTGGTGTTCCACCTCGCGCTTCATGGCCAGCGCCATCTCGCGGGCACTGTCGGTGTCCGCGCTGGGCACCAGCGCGGCGAAGGTGCCCCCGGCCACCCGGGCCAGCCGGCCTTCGGCGCCGATCACCGCCTGCAGCCGCAGGGCCGCATCGCAGATCACCGCGTCGCCAGCGTCGAAGCCCAGCAGCGCATTGATGGTCTTGAGCCGGTCGATGTCGAAGCACAGCAGCGCCGCCTGCCGGCCGCTGCGGTCGGCGGCTTCCAGCACCCGTTCGCCTTCGGCCAGAAAACGCGGCCGCTGGGCCAGGCCGGTCAGGCCATCGGTGTTGACCAGCCGGTGGATGCGCAGCTCGCGCTCGCCCACCGCATCAGCCAGGGTGTTCAGGGCCGCGGACACCCGGCCCACTTCATCCTGCGTGGTCACGTCCACACGGCCGCGGTAGTCCCCGGCGGCGATGCGTCGCGCCGCACGCTCGGCATGCTTGAGCGGCCGGGCGATGCCGCGCACCACCCGCAACGAGAACAGGGTACCCGCCGCCAGCGCCACCAGCACCAGGCCCAGCACCACGTTGCGGTCGCGCCGCAGCATGGCCTGGGTGTGCGCGGCGGCCTGGCCGGCGGCCTCTTCCTGCGCCAGGTTGAAGCGGTCGCGCGCGGCGGCCAGCAGCGCCAGCGTGTCCTGGGTGTCGTCGGCCAGCGTGGCGCGGGCGCGCTGCAGTTCGCCGGCCTCGAACCAGTCGAGCGTGTCGCGTGAGGCACGCAGGTATTCGGTCATGCGGGCGCGCACGGCCTCGAAGGCTTCTTGCTGCGGGCCGGGCGGCAGCAGCTTTTCCAGCGCCTCCACCGCCTGGCGCAGCTGGGCATTGGCCTGCAGGATGCCCGAGCGCACCTGCCGCGCGTCGCGCGGCGCATCGCTCAACAGGTGCAGCAACTGGCGGGCGGAGCTGTCGGCCTCACGCCCGATCTGCGCATTGAGCGCCACGATGCGCAGCTGCTCGCGCCCGCTGTCGGCCAGCTCCTGCGACGCGGAGTGCATGCGTGCCAGCGCAAAGCCGGCCAGCACCATCATGGCCAGCAGCAGCATGGCGAACGAAAAGACCAGCCGCACACCGATCCGGTGAACGAGCGGCAGGCGCGGCTCTGACGAATGGGGCGTGATCATGCTGCCCATATCGGCAGCACTTCGGGATACTTTTGCCGGATTTGCAGGTTGATACCACCCGCAGGGCCATGCGGCTGCCCGGCGCACCGCACGCAGCGCGGCCCCTATCATGGTCCGCTTCCCTTGTTGCCGGGCGCCGCCCGGTTGCACCCATGCGCCGCTGTTTTGCCGCCCTTTTGATCTGCATGAGCATGACGCACACCCAAGCCGCCCCCGCGGCCCCAGACGCCGCCGCGGCGGACGCCAACCTCTGGCTGGAAAACGTGCAGGGCGATGACGCCCTGGCCTGGGTACGCGCCCAGAATGCCGCCACCCGCGCCCAGCTGGAGACCGACCCGCGCTTCGTGCCGATGCGCGACAAGCTGCGCGAGATCCTCGACTCCAAGGCACGCATCCCGGTCGTCGCCCGCCGGGCCGATGCGCTCTACAACTTCTGGCGCGACGAGGCGCACCCGCGCGGCCTGTGGCGCCGCACCACGCTGGCCGAGTACCGCAAGGCCGAGCCCGCCTGGGAAACCGTGCTCGACCTGGATGCGCTGGCCGCGGCCGAGAAAGAGAACTGGGTGTGGTCGGGCGCCACCTGCCTGGGCCCGGACTACCGGCGCTGCCTGATCAGCCTGTCACGCGGCGGCGCCGACGCCACCGTGGTGCGTGAGTTCGACAGCGTGAGCAAGCAGTTCATCGAGGGCGGTTTCCACCTGCCCGAAGCCAAGTCGCGGCTCGACTGGGCCGACGAGAACACGCTGTACGTGGCCACCGATTTCGGCCCTGGCTCACTCACCGATTCAGGCTACCCGCGGGTGATCAAGCGCTGGCAGCGCGGCACGCCGCTGAGCGCAGCCACCACGGTGTTCGAAGGTGACAAGACCGACGTCTCGGTCGGCGTCTCGGTGGACCGCACACCCGGCTTCGAGCGCACGGTGTTCAGCCGCGCCACCGACTTCTACAACGCGCTGGAATTCCTGCTGGTGCGCGAGGCGGGCCAGGACAAGCTGCAGCCCATCTACAAGCCCACTGACGCCAGCCTCTCGTTCTGGAACGAGCGGGCGCTGCTGGAGCTGCGCAGCGACCTGACCGTGGGCGGCACCACCTGGCCGCGCGGCGCGCTGCTGGCCACCACCGCCGACGACATGCTGCGCCGCCCGCCGGCCGAGCGGCGCTACACGCCGCTGTTCGTGCCCACGCCCACACGCTCGCTGGCGGGCTATGCCATCACCCGCGACCGGCTGCTGCTGACCATCAGCGACAACGTGGCCAGCCGGCTGGAAGAGCTGACGCCCACCGCACAAGGCCCGTGGCAGCGCCGCCCCATCGACGCGCCCTTCCCCGGCACCCTGGGCGTGGCCACGCTGCACGATCCGCTGCTCAAGACCGACCCGCTGGCCGAGGACTACCTGCTGACGGCGGTGGACTTCCTCTCGCCCGAAACCCTGTCGCTGGGCCGCACCGGCACCGATGCGCGCGAGGTGCTCAAGGCTTCGCCCCGCTTTTTCGATGCGCAAGGCATGCGGGTGGAGCAGCGCTTTGCCACCAGCACGGACGTCACCCGCGTGCCCTACTTCATCGTGTGGCCGCGTGGCGCGAAGGAAGACGGCAACAACCCCACGCTGCTGTACGGCTACGGCGGCTTCGAGATCGCACTGCAGCCCTGGTATGCGGCCGCCAGCGGCAACGTGTGGGGCGCGCATGGCGGTGTGTTCGTGGTGGCCAACATCCGTGGCGGCGGCGAATTCGGCCCCGGCTGGCACCAGGCCGCCATCAAGGCCAACAAGCAAAAGAGCTACGACGACTTCATCGCCGTGGCCGAGGACCTGGTGGCCCGCAAGGTCACGCGGCCGCGGCGCCTGGGCATCCAGGGCGGCAGCAACGGCGGCCTGCTGATGGGCGCGGTGATGCTGCAGCGGCCCGACTTGTTCAATGCGGTGCTGTGCCAGGTGCCGCTGCTGGACATGAAGCGCTTTCACCTGCTGCTGGCCGGCGCCAGCTGGATGGGCGAGTACGGCAACCCGGACGATCCGGCCGACTGGGCGGTGATCTCGCGCTACAGCCCCTACCAGGTGCTGCAGCAGCTGCCCAAGGGCACGCCGCTGCCGCCGGTGCTGTTCACCACCAGCACGCGCGACGACCGGGTGCACCCGGGCCATGCGCGCAAGATGGCGGCGCGGATGATGGCCCAGGGCTATTCGCCGCTGTACTACGAAAACATCGAAGGCGGCCACGGTGGCGCAGCCGACAACGCGCAGCGCGCCGACATGATGGCGCTGGGCTATGTGTTCCTGTGGCAGCGGCTGGGCGATGAACGCGCAGCCATGAAGGAAGTGAAATGACCGAACGCACCCCGGTGACGGTGACCCACGATGCGGCCGCCGGCCGCTTCGAAGCCACGGTGGAAGGCCAGCGCTGCGAGCTGGACTACGTGCTGCGCAACGGCGTGGCGGTGATGCACCACACCGGCGTGCCCCGCGCGCTGGAAGGCCGCGGCATCGCCGGGCAGCTGGTACAGGCGGCGATGGCGCATGCGCGCCAGGCCGGCTGGAAGGTGCAGCCCAGCTGCAGCTATGTGGCGGCGTGGATGCGCCGGCATCCCGAGTCCCAAGACTTGTTGAGTTAGCCCCCGGGGCCCCGGATCAGGCCTTCTGCGGCTCCTGGTCCTGCAGCAGCCGCCACATCACCTTGCCCGAGCCGCTCTTGGGCAGGGCCTCGACGAACTCCACCACGCGCGGCACCTTGTAGGCGGCCATGTGTTCACGCGCCCAGTCGATGATGTCCTGCTCACGCGTGTGGCCGCGCGCTTCCGCACGCAGCACCACCACGGCCTTGACGCTTTCGCCGCGGTAGGCGTCCTTGGTGCTGATGACGCAGGCCTCCTGCACCGCCGGGCACTTGAACAGCAGCAGCTCCACCTCGCTGGGCCACACCTTGTAGCCGCTGGCGTTGATCATCCGCTTGAGCCGGTCGGTGATGAAGAAGTAGCCTTCTTCGTCCATGCGACCCAGGTCGCCGGTGCGGAAGAACGGCTTGCCGTCGATCTCGATGAAGGCGCGCGCGGTGGCGTCGGGGTGCTTCCAGTAGCCCTTGAACACCATCGGCCCGTGGGTCACGATTTCACCCACCTCGCCCACCGGCACTTCCTTCAGCGTGTCGGGGTCGATCACCCGGCTGTCGGTGCCGAACAGCGGAATGCCCAGGCACTGCAGCTTGGCCCGCTCGGGGGGGTTGGCATGGGTGGGCGCGGCGGTTTCGGTCAGGCCATAGCCCTCGGCAAAGGTCAGGCCGAATTCGTTCTTCAGCCGCTCGGCCACCGCCGCCGGCATGGCCGCACCACCCCCCGACAGGTAGAACAGGCTGGTGAGGTCGAAGCTGCGGTAGTTGGGGCTGCCGAACAGGTCGATGATCATCGTGGGGATGCAGGTCCAGTGCGTCACCCGGTAGCGCGAGATCAGCCGGCCGGCCAGCTCGCGGTCCCAGCGCGGCATGATGACCACGGTGCTGGCGGTGTAGATGGGGCTCAGCACCCCGTACAGCATGCCGGTGATGTGGAAGAAGGGCACCACGCCCAGGCTCACCGTCTCGGGGCTGGCATAGCCCCACACCGAGCCGCCCACGATGTTGGGCATCAGCGTCATGTGGGTGTGCAGGCAGCCCTTGGGCAGGCCGGTGGTGCCCGAGGTATAGGGCAGCAGCACCAGGTCGTCGGGCTCGGCGGTGTGCGGGCCGGGCACATGGCCTTCGGCCAGCGCTGCCGGCCAGCGCTCATGACCGGGCAGCGCCGGGTGCTCGGCCGTCAGCCACTGCTGCAGCGGGGCCGAAGGCGCCTCGTCGGCCGGTATGCCGCCTTCGGGCATCGCATCGGCAAAGCGGGTGACCAGCACATGGCGCAGGCGCTGCGCCTCGGGCAGGGCCTGGTTGGCCTGCTCGACGATGCCGGCCAAGTCGGCGGTGGTGATCACCACCCGCGCGTCGGGGTCGGTGATGTAGTGGCCGAACTCGTCGGCGCGGTTCATCGGGTTCACCGGCACCACCACCGCATTGGCCCGCACCACCGCATAGAAGGCCACGATGAACTGCGGGCAGTTCTGCATGTACAGCAGCACCCGGTCGCCCTTGGCCACGCCACGGCTTTGCAGCCAGCCGGCCAGCGCCTCGGCCCGCTGGTGCAGCTGGCCGAAGGTCATCGGCTGGCCCAGGAACAGGTAGGCCGGCTTGTCGGCAAAACGGCGCGCCGCCACCTCCAGGTTGAACCACAGCGACGTGCGCGGAACGGCCAGTTCACGCGGCAGGCGGCGCGGCCAGATGGCGTGGTGCGGTCGAACGGCAGCGGTCTCGGTCATCGGGGCGGCTCCTTGTGTGGGCAGGCCTCGGGGTTTACCGCAGCGGGCCGGGCGGGTCATCGGCTCTTTCCCTGCGTGCCTTGTCGCGCTGGTTACACGGCCCTATGCTCGGGCATGACCGCGACCGAAACCCTTGCCGATGCACCGTGCGTGCTGGACATGGAAGCCTCCGGCTTCGGCCGCCACAGCTACCCGGTGGAAGTGGGCGTGGCCCTGCCCGATGGGCGCGCGCTGTGCACGCTGATCCGCCCGCAACCCGAATGGACGCACTGGGACGACAGCGCGCAAAGCCTGCACGGCATCTCGCGCGAGACGGCGCTGCTGCACGGCCGCAGCGCCCGCGCGGTGGCCGAGCTGCTCAACCGCGAACTGGCCGGCCGCACCGTCTACACCGACGCCTGGGCCCACGACTACACCTGGCTGGCCACGCTGTTCGAGGCCGCCGGCCTGCGCCCGGCCTTCAAGCTGGAACATGTGCGCACGCTGCTGGACGAGGCGCAGACCAACTCCTTCGACGAAGCGCTGCGCAGCGTGGCCGACGAACTGCGCGTGACACGCCACCGCGCCAGCAACGACGCGCGCATGCTGCAGCTGGCCGTGGTGCGGCTGCAGCGCGGGCTCAGCGCATCGGCGCCAGGCCTTGTTCCACCGTCGGGTGGCGCAGCCGCAGGCGCAGCTCGGTCT
This sequence comes from uncultured Aquincola sp., assembly GCF_964001545.1. Lineage (NCBI taxonomy): Bacteria > Pseudomonadati > Pseudomonadota > Betaproteobacteria > Burkholderiales > Sphaerotilaceae > Aquincola > uncultured Aquincola sp. The sequence goes on along the minus strand of NZ_CAXFDV010000517.1, from coordinate 4,418 downwards.
TGAGCCGCCGGTTGTCCAGCCGGCGCGATTCGGACAAGAAGCTCATCTGCATCGGTGACAGCACCTGGATGGCCTGCTCGCGCGTCATCCGCGGCGGCCGCGGCAGGCCGTGCAGTTCTGCCACGCGGTCGAAGTAGTCGCCCATCTTCAGCTCGGTGTCGTCGCTGGCGTGGTACACGCGCTGCGGCGCGCCGCGCAGCAGCGCCGCCACGCAGGCCCGCGCCAGGTCGTCGGCCTGGATGTGGTTGGTGTACACGTCGTCGGCCGCCGCCAGCACCGGGGTGCCGCGCCGCACCCGCTCGCGCGGGTCGCCGCCGGGCCGGTCGAGCGCATAGATGCCCGGCACGCGCAGCACGCTGACGGTGGCGCCGGTGGCGCGGCCGAAGGCGCGCACCTGGCGCTCGGCGTCCACCCGGCGGCGGCCGCGGGCCGTGGCGGGTTGCGGCGCGCGGGTTTCATCGAAACGGGCGCCGCCGGCATCGCCGTACACGCCGCTGGTGCTCATGTACACCAGCCGCTTCGTGCAGCCGCCGCGCGCCAGCGCGGCCAGCAGGTGCGCGGTGCGGCGGTCGGTCTCGCCCTCGTTGGCCGGCGGGGCCAGGTGCAGCAGCCGTGGCGCCAGCGCGGCGATGCGACGCAGGCTGGCGGCGTCGTCCAGGTTGCCCAGCACCGGCACGGCGCCGGCCGCCCGCAGCTCGGCGCAGCGCGCCGCCTGCGAGGTGAGCGCCGCGATGCGCCAGCGGCCGGCCAGCAGCCGCAGCACGCGCAGGCCCACGTCGCCGCAACCGACGATCAGCAGTTCAGGACGACGGGCTGGGTGCACGACAACTCCATGGGATGAGGCGGGTCAGGGGCGCTGTGCCGGCCGGCCTGCGGCACGGGGCCGGGGCACAATCCGCCCTGCGCCCGTCATCGGCCGCGCCCTTCTTGCCTTCTCATTCCATCATGACTTTTTCCATCACCGTGCAGCCGGCCGGCGTGTCCTTCGACGTGCCGCGTGACGACACCATCCTGGCCGCCGCCATCAGCGCCGGCATCGGCCTGCCCTATGGCTGCAAGGACGGCGCCTGCGGCTCCTGCAAGAGCCGGCTGGTGGAAGGCCGGGTGATCCACGGCGCCCACCAGAGCAAGGCCTTGTCGCCCGCCGAGGAAGAAGACGGCCTGATCCTGACCTGCTGCGCCACGCCGCAGACCGACTGCGTGATCGAGGCGCGCACCGTGCCCGGCGCCGGCGAATACCCGGTGCTGAAGATGCCCGCCCGCGTCAGCAGCCTGCAGAAGGTGGCGCCCGACGTGATGCTGATGCGGCTGCAGCTGCCGGCCAATGTGGCCTTCCAGTACCACGCCGGCCAGTACGTGGAGTTCATCCTGCGCGACGGCTCGCGCCGCAGCTACAGCATGGCCAATGCGCCGCTGACGCCGCCGCCCACCACCGGCGACGCACCGCCGCCGGCCGGCAGCATCGAGCTGCACCTGCGCCACCTGCCCGGCGGCAAGTTCACCGACCATGTGTTCGGTGCGATGAAGGAACGCGAGATCCTGCGCGTCGAAGGCCCCTTCGGCAGCTTCTTCCTGCGCGAAGACAGCGAAAAGCCGATGGTGCTGCTGGCCTCGGGCACCGGCTTCGCGCCCATCAAGGCCATCATCGAGTTGATGCGGGCCAAGGGCATCCAGCGCCAGGTGAAGCTGTACTGGGGCTGCCGCAGCCGCGCCGACCTGTACCTGCACGACTGGGCCGAACAAGCTGCCGCCGAGCTGCCCCAGCTGCAGTACATCCCGGTGCTCAGCGATGCCAGGCCCGAAGACGGCTGGACCGGCCGCACGGGCTTCGTGCACCAGGCGGTGATGGCCGACCTGCCCGACCTTTCAGGTTGGCAGGTGTATGCCTGCGGCGCGCCGGTGATGGTGGAGTCGGCGCAGCGCGACCTGGTGGCCCGGTGCCGGCTGCCCGAAGAAGAGTTCTACGCCGACGCCTTCACCAGCGAAGCCGACAAGCACGGCGGCTGATGCCGCTCACTTGCTGGCCGGCGTGGTGGTCTTCTTGACCGGCGCCGGCTTGCGGGTGCTGGCGGGCGCGGCCTTGGCGTCCACCTCCTGCGAAGCGGCGGTGCTGCCGCCCTGCACGCCCAGGGTGCCACCGGTGCCCAGCCCGCCCTTGACGGTTTGCGCCTGGTAGTTGCGCACCGCCTTCACCAGCTGGTTGTACGAGTCGGCGAAGGCCGCGATGATGATCTTGCCCTCGGGCGAATTGGCATAGCCGCTGGCGCCGCCGCCGAGTGCGCCGCCGAACAGGCCGCCCATCATGTTGAAGTCGGTGTTCTTGGCCGTGCCCTCGGCCGCGGCCAGCTGCACGCCCGAGCGGTTGTCGATCATGATCAGCGTGGTGGCCGCCTCGTTGGTCTTGAGGCCACCGGCCACCGCACCCAAAATGCCCAGCCCGCCGCTGAAGCCGCCCAGCGCACCGCCCATGCCGCCGGTGTTCTGACTGAACTGGATGCTGGGGCTCATCGTGTAGTCGGCCGCCACCATCTGGCCCTTGCCGAAGTTGCTGTTGCCGCGCATCTCGCCGGTGTCGCGCAACGCGCGCTCGGTGTTCATGTTGTTCATCGCGGCGCCACGCTCCACCACCACGAAGCAATTGCTCTGCTGGATCATCATGCGGATGACGGGCACGGTGGAGCCCAGCTTGTAGTTGCGCAGGTACTGGTACCAGGTGGCGTTCTGGTCTTCCACCACCGCCAGCGTGCCCAGCGACTGGTCGCATTTCTCGAGCGTGCTGTTGGCATTGGCGGTGGTGGCGCCGCCGGCCGCACCGGTGACGGCCGACTTGGAGCCGCCGCCCACTTCCGGCTGGGTGGACACGCAGCCGGCCAGCAGCAGCGTGGCGCACGCCGACAGCAGCAGCACGCGGCCGGCAGGCGCCAGGGTTCGTTGGGGCGGGGGGGTGGTCTTCATGCGAGTACTCCTCGGTATGCGCCGTCGAGCGGCTGAATTTGCAAAGAATTGTGTGTGGCTCCCTGCGCGCGAACTATCCCGCTCATTGCGGTGATAAAGCACAACCGGGTTCATGCTTTGGAGGGGATTGACAGACCCTGCCCGGGTGCTGCACCGCCGCTGCTTCTGCGGCCGTGCAGGTGGGTTAGGCTTCGGCACGATGAAACGCCGTACCTCCCTCAAGCTCTTGAGCGCCCTCGCGGGCACCGCCGGCCTGGCCGGCGCACCGGCCGTGCTGGCCCAGTCGAACCAGGTGATTCGCCTGGTGGTGCCCTACCCGCCCGGCGGCCCGCTGGACGTGATTGCCCGCGCGCTGGCGCAGGCGGTGCACGGCTCGCTGGGGCAGGTGATCGTGGACAACCGCCCCGGCGCCGGCGGCAACCTGGGCGCCGACCAGGTGGCCAAGGCCGCCCCCGATGGCCGCACCATCGGCATCGGCGCGGTGGCCACGCATGCCATCAATCCGTGGCTGTACCGCAAGATGCCGTACGACCCGATCCGCGACTTCACGCCCATCACGCTGGTGGCCCAGGTGCCCAACGTGCTGGTGATGAATGCCGAGACCGCAGCCAGGCTGAAGATCCAGAACCTGAGCGACCTGATCGGCTATGCCAAGCGCAACCCTGGCAAGCTCAACTATGGCTCGGGTGGCAACGGCAGCGCCGGCCACCTGGCGGGCGAGATGTTCAAGTCGCAAGCGGGGCTGTTCATGGTCCACATCCCTTATGCGGGCGGCAACCCGGCGCAGCTGGCGCTGCTGTCGGGCGAGGTGGACCTGAACTTCGACAACCTGGCCACCGCGTCCACCAACATCCGCGCCGGCAAGCTGAAGGCGCTGGCGGTGACCACGGCCAAGCGCGCCAGCGCGATGCCCGAGGTGCCGACCGTGGCCGAAGAAGGCCGCGAACTGGGCCTGGCCCGCTTCGACATCAACACCTGGTTCGGCCTCTTCGGCCCCGCCGGGCTGCCGGCCGACGTGCTGCAGCGCATGAACCGCGCCTTCATCGATGCAATGGGCCAGCCCGAGGTCAAGGCCCGCCTGGCGGCGCTGATGGCCGAAGCCTCACCCACCACGCCGCCGCAGTTCGCGGCCTTTGTGAAGGCCGAGCTGACGAAGTACGAGAAGGTGGTGAAGGCTTCTGGGGCTACGGTGGATTGAGCGGCTTTGCCGGCGGACGCCTTGGTCGTGACGCTGTAGGTGCTGTTCTTGTTCGACCGCGATGCGGTGGTGCATGGGCCGTCTGTTCTGTTTTTGTTCGGCCGCCGTGCGGTGGGCGGGGGGCGGCGGGGCTCATGCTGGGGCGGTCGACCCTGCGGGCCGACTGCGCTGCGGTGCTCGCGTCGAGGTCGCGCGGCGGAACTCGCTACGTTCGCTGACGCTCACTGCGCTCGAACAACCACCGCGAGTCAGTTCACGAAGCGCG
>NZ_CAXFDV010000516.1:0-13075 GCF_964001545.1 uncultured Aquincola sp. | reverse complement strand
CCTGGCGCCGACCCGGCAGGGTGACCGACCTGTGCTGGTATTTCTTCAACGGCTTGCTGCTCAAGTGGCTGCTGTTGGTGCCCGCCATGGCGCTGGCGGTGCTGGCGCATGCGGCGGTGCCATCGGCCTTGCACGCCTGGGTGGCCTCGTGGCCCTTGGGCCTGCGCCTGGCCGCCGTGGTGGTGCTGGGCGACATGGCCGCCTACTGGGGCCACCGCTGGGCCCATGCGGTGCCGGCGCTGTGGCGCTTTCATGCGCTGCACCACAGCGCCGAGCAGATGGACTGGCTGGTGAACACCCGCGCCCATCCGGTGGACCTGGTGTTCGTGCGCCTGTGCGGTCTGGTGCCGCTGTATGCGCTGGGCCTGGTGCAGGCGCACGGCCATGCCCTGGACCCCGTGACCGCCGCCTACATGGTGCTGGGCACCGCGCTGGGCTTTTTTGTGCATGCCAACCTGCGCTGGCGTTTCGGCTGGCTGGAGCAGTGGGTCGCCACACCGGCCTTTCACCACTGGCACCACACGAACGACGATCCTGCGGTGCAGGACAAGAACTTTGCGGCCATCTTCCCCTGGATCGACCGGCTGTTCGGCACGCTGCACCTGCCCGCCACCTGGCCGCAGCGCTACGGCACCGCCACGCCGGCCGGCGATACCTGGGCGGCGCAAATGATGCAGCCCTTGCGTCCGCGGCCATAGAAATCATTTAAGCCGGCGGATGGAGGTTCGATAAAGCACTTGCAGCATTTTCGCTGTTCGTGTTCATCGAGTGCCCATGCGAACCAACCTGCCCGTGACCGGCCGAGAGCACCCGCTTGCGGCTGGCCAGACCCTGCTGTCCACCACCGACACCCGCAGCATCGTGACGTATGCCAATGCATCGTTCTGCGAAGCCAGCGGTTTCAGCCTGGACGAGCTGATGGGACAGCCGCACAACATGGTGCGCCACCCCGACATGCCGCCGGAAGCCTTTGCCGACATGTGGCGCACGCTCAAGGCCGGGCGGTCGTGGACGGCACTGGTCAAGAACCGCCGCAAGAACGGCGACCACTACTGGGTGCGCGCCAATGCCACGCCGGTGCGCCAGGGCGGCGAGGTCACCGGCTACATGTCGGTGCGCACCCATGCCCCCACGCACGAGGTGCAGCAGGCCGAGGCCTTGTACCGCCGCTTCCGTGAAGGCCGGGCCGGCGGACTGGCATTCCGCGAGGGCGTGCTGGTGCACACCGGCTGGCGCGCCTGGCGCAGCCTGTTGCACACCATGCCCGTGGGCTGGCGGTTGCAGCTGGGCACCGGCGTGCTGGGGCTGGGCAGCGCGGCCGCGCTGATGCTGGCCACGCCGCATGGCGCCACCGGCAGCCTGGCGGGTGGCCTGGCCGCCATCGGCGCCTTCACGGCGGTGGCGGGCAGCTGGCTGCATGCGCAGATCACGCGCCCGCTGCAGCAGTTGCAGGAGCAGGCCTTGCAGGTGGCCGCCGGCCAGGTGAATGACACGCGCTTTCAGCGCATCGACGAGATCGGCACCGTGGCACGGGCGGTCAACCAGGCAGGGCTGAACCTGCGTGCGCTGCTGGACGACGTGAAGGCGCAGGCGGTGGGCGTGCAGACGGCCAGCGAAGAGATCGCGCAGGGCAACGTCGACCTGAGCCAGCGCACCGAAGAAGCGTCGGCCAACCTGCAGGAAACCGCGGCCTCGATGGAGCAGATGACGGCCGCGGTGCAGCAGTCGTCCACCCAGGTGCGCGAGACGGCCGCGCTGTCGGCCACCGCCAGCGCGGCGGCCAGCGGCGGCGGCGAGCTGATGCGCGAGGTGGTGACCACCATGCGCGCCATCTCCGATTCCAGCAACCGCATCGCCGAGATCATCGGCGTGATCGACGGTATTGCCTTCCAGACCAACATCCTGGCGCTCAATGCCGCGGTGGAGGCGGCGCGGGCCGGCGAGCAGGGCCGCGGTTTTGCGGTGGTGGCCGGCGAGGTGCGCAGCCTGGCCCAGCGCAGCGCGCAGGCGGCCAAGGAGATCAAGACGCTGATCGCCAGCAGCACCGAGCAGGTGGACCGCGGCTCGAAGCTGGTGGACACGGCCGGCGGCGCGATGGCCGACATCGTGGAACAGGTGGCCCGCACCCGGCAGCTGATCGAGCAGATCAACGCCTCCAACCAGGAGCAGGCGCTGGGCATCGAGCAGGTCAACCGCGCCGTCGGCTCGCTCGACGAGATGACCCAGCGCAATGCCGCGCTGGTGGAGCAGTCGGCCGCCGCCTCGGGCGGGCTGCAGCAGCGCGCCAGCCGGCTGGTGGACGCGGTGGTGGCGTTTTCACGCTGATGTTGGCCCCCAAGCTCGCTGCGCTCGCGCCCCCCCGAGGGGGAGCACCCGCCCTTGGGACGGCCCGGCGGGCGGGTGGGCCTCCCGGCCAGGCAGGTGCGTTCAGGCCGGCGGCGGCTCGCGCCCGGCCTCCCCGTCGCGCTGGGTGTACCAGTCGCCCGCGCCGCGGCTCTGGGCGTCCTGCTCGCGCTCGCGGGCCCACAGCTCCATCAGCTGCTGCCGGCCCTGCTTGGTGATGGCGATGAGCTTGGCTTCGTCGCGGAAATGCGGCGCCATGCGCTCCAGCAGCGCCACGTTGTGGCGGCGGAACAGCATCGCCCGCTGGCGCGCCGCATGCGGCTGCCAGCCCAGCACTTCCAGCGCGCTGCGGCCGGTCATCAAGGCGGCGTCCAGCGTTTCACGTTCGATGTGCTGCACGCCGCGGTCGCGCAGGCCGTAGTAGTGCGTCACGTTGCGGGCACGGGCCACGATGGTCAGCTGCGGGAAATGCTGCTGCACCAGGTCCACCAGCTTCAGGCTCTGGTCCACGTCGTCCAGCGCGATGACCATGAGCCGGGCGTCCGCCGCGCCGGCAATGCGCAGCAGGTCCAGGCGCGTGGCGTCGCCGTAAAACGCCGGAATGCCGAAGCGGCGCACGGTGTCGATGGCATCGGCATCGTGGTCCAGCACGGTGGCATGGATGCCGTTGGCAAACAGCAGCCGGCCCACGATCTGCCCATAGCGGCCGAAGCCGGCGATGATGACCGGCGCATCCTGCTGCTCCTTCAGTTCGCTGGCCGGGTCGCTGGGCTTGCGCGGCGTCTGCCGGGCCAGCTTGGGCGTCAGCCAGCGGTCCGACAGCACCAGCAGCAGGGGCGACACCAGCATCGACAAGGCCACCACGGCCGCCAGCAGCGACGACTGCGCGGCGGTGATCACCTGGGCCTGCTGCGCCGTCTGGAAGACCACGAAGCCGAACTCGCCGCCTTGCGCCAGCAGGATGACGAAGACCGGCCGCTCGACCAGCGCGATGCCCATGCCGCGGGCCATCAGCACCAGCACGCCCACCTTCAGCAGCAGAAAGCCCAGCACCAGCGCCACTATCAGCCCCGGCGAAGCCAGCACCACGCGGAAGTCGATGCTCATGCCCACCGCGATGAAGAAGAGGCCCAGGAGCAGGCCCTTGAAGGGCTCGATGTCGGTTTCCAGCTCGCGCCGGTATTCGCTTTCGGCCAGCAGCACGCCGGCCAGGAAGGCCCCCAGCGCCATCGACAGGCCCACCGCCTGCATCAGCGCCGCGATCGCCACCACCAGCAGCAGCGCCGCGGCGGTGAAGATCTCTGGCGTGCGGCTGCCGGCAATCCAGCGCAGCGCCGGCCGCAGCAGCAGCCGGCCGCCCAGGATGATGGCCACGATGACGCCGATGACCTTGGCGCCTTCCCACCAGCCATGGCCCTGCGGCTGGCCGGCGCCGCCGAAGGCCAGCAGCGGGATCAGCGCCAGGATGGGAATGGCCGCGATGTCCTGCAGCAGCGCCACGCTCAGCACGCTGCGGCCGGCGCTGGTGGCCATCAGGTTGCGCTCGTTCAGCACACCCAGGCCGATGGCGGTGGACGACAAGGCCAGCCCCAGCCCGCCGACCACGCCCAGCCGCCAGTCCACGCCGGCGGCCACGGCCACGCCCAGCATCAGCGCGGCCGAGCCCAGCGTCTGCACGCTGCCCCAGCCGAAGATGGGCCGGCGCATGGCCCACAGCCGGCGCGGCTCCAGCTCCAGGCCCACCAGGAACAGCATCAGCACCACGCCGAATTCGGCGAAGTGCAGCATCTCCTGCGGATCGCTGATGAGCCCGACGCCGGAAGGCCCGATGACGATGCCCGCGGCCAGGTAGCCCACGATGGAGCCGAGGCCGACCGCGCGCGCCAGCGGCACCGCGATCACCGCGGCGGCCAGGTAGATCAGGCTCAGCCCGAGCCAGTTGCTGCCGTGTTCCATGCCCGGCCCCTGCTTATTCCGCCGCCGCCGCAGCGGGCGGCCGGTCGCTGCCCGAGACGGGCAGGATGAATTCTTCGGGCAGCGGCAGGTGCAGCGTCCAGTCGGGCCAGCGGCGCAGCTTGGTCAGGTAGGCCTGCGTGAAGGCCTGCAACTCTTCGGCGGTGGCCCGCTGGGCGCCATGCAGCACCTTGGGCGGCAGAAAGCGCATGCCGCACAGGTCGGCCGTTTGCGCATAAGGCGGCATGAAGTGATCGAAAGGGTGGCGGTTGTAGCCGGCCTCGCTGTACGCATGCACGCTGCCGCCGGTGGAGGTGACCAGCCACAGGTCCTTGCCGCGCAGGTGGTCGCCGCCCGGGCCGTAGGCCCAGCCGAAGGACAGCACCTCGTCCACCCACAGCTTCATCAGCGCCGGCATGCCGTACCAGTGCAGCGGGTGCTGCCACACCACCAGCCGCGCCCGCGCCAGCGCCGCCTGCTCGGCCGGCACGTCGATCAGGTAGTCGGGGTAGAGCGCGTAGAGGTCGCGCACTTCCAGCTCGGGCAGGCCGGCCTGTTGCAGGGACTGCAGCAGGCTGCGGTGCACGCGCGAGTGCTCCAGGTGCGGGTGGGCGAGCAGGACGAGGGTGGGGGCCAAGATGGGTCGGCAAGCGTGGAGTCTTCGCTACCATAACCTTTCGAGACAAGGAGCTTCGGATGCCGGTGGTCGTAGTCGCAAATCCCAAGGGTGGTGCCGGCAAGAGCACCGTGGCCACCAACACGGCCGGCTGGATGGCCCGCCAGGGCCATGCGGTGATGCTGGGCGACGTGGATCGCCAGCAGTCGTCCCGCCACTGGCTGAGCCTGCGCCCGCCGCAGCTGCCCGCCATCACCGGCTGGGAAGTGCAGCGCGACAACATCGTCAAGCCGCCCAAGGGCACCACCCATGTGGTGCTGGACACGCCGGCCGGCCTACGCGGCAAGCGGCTGGACGAGGTGATGAAGATCGCCGACCTGGTGCTGGTGCCGCTGCAGCCCAGCCTGTTCGACATCCACGCCACCTACGCCTTCATCCAGGAGTTGCAGCAGCACAAGCGCAGCGACCGGGTGCGCGTGGGCATCGTGGCCAACCGCGTGCGAGAGCACACGCTGGCGGCCGAGCAGCTGCGCCACTTTCTCGACGAACTGGGCGTGCCGGTGGTGGCCCAGCTGCGCGACACGCAGAACTATGTGCAGCTGGCGGCCCATGGCCTGACGCTGTGGGACGTGGCCCCGAGCCGCGTGGACCGCGACCTGCCGCAGTGGCAGCCGCTGACGCAATGGATCGCCCGGGCATGACCAAGACCTACCGTTTCGAGGAACTGCCCACGCTGGTGGGCCAGGTGCTGGGCACCAGCGACTGGATCACCGTGGACCAGCGGCGCATCGACCTGTTCGCCGAGTCCACCGAAGACCGCCAGTGGATCCACGTCGATCCGCAGCGCGCGGCCGAAGGCCCGTTCAAAACGCCCATCGCGCACGGCTTTCTCACGCTGTCGCTGCTGCCCGCGTTCGGCGCCACGGCCTTTGAAGTCACGGGCACGCGCATGGGCGTGAACTACGGCCTCAACCGGGTGCGCTTCACCTCGCCGGTGCCGGTGGGCAGCCGGCTGCGCGGCCACTTCAAACTGCTGGCCTGCGACGCGATCGAAGGCGGGGTGCAGCTGACCTGCGAAGTGACGGTGGAGTGCGAAGGCATGGCCAAGCCGGTGTGCATTGCCGAGTCCCTGGGTCGGCGTTACGCCTGATCCACCATCCATGCACATCACCATCGAACCCGGCGTCCGGCTGTTCGTGGACGTGGAAGGTCCGGGCCTGGTGCCCGACGGCGCCGGCTGGCGCGAGAAGCCCACCTTGATCGTGCTGCACGGCGGCCCGGGCTTCGACCACAGCAGCTTCAAGCCGCTGTTCTCGCAGCTGGCCGACGTGGCGCAGATCGTCTACTACGACCACCGCGGCCATGGCCGCAGCAGCCCGCGGCCGCTGGCCGAATGCACGCTGGACCTGCTGGCCGACGACATCGTGCGGCTGTGCGAAGTGCTGGGCATCGCGCGGCCCATCGTGCTGGGCCAGTCCTTTGGCGGCTTCGTGGCCCAGCGCTACATCGCGCGGCACCCGGCGCATCCGCTGCGGGTCGTGCTGTCCAGCACCTCGCCGCACCTGGGGCTGGCGCGCAAGCTGGCGATGTTCGAGCGGCTGGGCGGCGAGCCCGCGCGCGCGGCGGCGCAGGCCTTCTGGACCCGGCCCGCCGCCGACACCTGGGCGGTGTACGACCGCCTGTGCATGCCGCTGTACAACACCCGGCCGCCGGCCGATCCGCAGGCCAAGGCGCGCTCGCATTTCACGCCCGAGATCCTGTTCCACTGGGCCGCGGGCGAGCAGCAGGGCATGGACCTGCTGCCCGGCCTGGCCAATGCGCAGGGCCCGGTGCTGGTGCTGGCCGGCGAACAAGACCCGGTGTGCCCGCTGGCCGATGCACAGGACATCGCCGCGGCCTTGCCGTTGCGCTGGTCACGGTTCACCGGCCTTGCCGACGCCGGCCACGGCACCTGGCGCGACCAGCCCGAAGCGGCGATGGCCCGGCTGCGCGCCTTCATCGACGAGGGCGTCTGACGCAGCGCCACGCATGGCCACCGCCCGCATCCCGCCGATCAACTGCCTGCTGAGCTTTGAGGCGCTGGCCCGGCTGCGCAGCGTGAGCCAGGCCGCCGACGAATTGAGCGTGACGCCCAGCGCGGTCAGCCATCGCATCCGCCAGCTGGAATCGCAGCTGGGGCTCAAGCTGTTCGAGCGTGGCGACTTCAGCCTCACGGCCGATGGCAGCGCCTACCTGGGGCAGGTGCGCGCGGCCATCAAGCTGCTGGGCCAGCCGCCCGAGGCGGTGCCTTCACCGCGCATGACGCAGCTGCGGCTGGCGGTCACGCCCACCTTCTCGCGGCAGATCCTGCTGCCCAAGCTGGCGCTGTTTCGTCACGCGTACCCCGACGTCGAGCTGATCCTGCAGGTGTCGATCCCGCTGCTCAACATCACTGCCGAAAGCGCCGACCTGGAGCTGCGCTACGGCCACGGCGCCTACCCGGGCCTGGAAAGCAAGCGGGTGCTCAGCGACGAGGTGTTTCCGGTGTGCAGCCCCGAGTACCTGCACGAGTTCGGTCCCTTCGACGGCTTCGACACCGCCGAGCGGGTGGGTCGGGCGCGCCTCATCCGCAGCCCGCTGGAGCCCTGGCGCACCTGGTTCGACGCCTGCGGCATCCACCTGCCCGAGCCGCGGGAGGGCTCGCAGTTCAACGACGTGGGCCTGATGCTGGACGCGGCCGTGGCCGGCTTCGGCGTGGCCTTGTCGCGCAGCAAGCTGGGCATGGCCTGGGTGGACTCGGGCCGGCTGGTTCGGCTGTCGCCGCGCAGCGTGCCCTCGCCCTACCACCACTTCATCTGCTGGAAGCCCGGCACGCTGGAGCGCTGGGAATGCGCCGCCTTCGTGGACTGGCTCAACGAAGCGCTCACCTCATCTTGAACACGTCGATGGCCTCTTCCAGCCGCTGCGCCCGCATCTGCAGCGAAGCGGCCGACTGCGCGCTTTCCTGAACCAGCCCGGCGTTCTGCTGGGTGGCGTCGTCCAGGCTGGCGACGGCCGTGTTCACCAGCACGATGCCGTTGATCTGCTCGTTCGACGCCTCGCTGATGTGCGAGATGAGGTCGGTGACCTGCGACACCTTGTTGACGATGTCGGTCATCGCCTGGCCGGCGTCGTCCACCAGCGCGGTGCCGGCTTCCACCTTTTCCACGCTGGCCTGGATCAACTGCTTGATCTCCTTGGCGGCGTCGGCCGAGCGCTGGGCCAGGCCACGCACCTCGCTGGCCACCACCGCAAAGCCGCGGCCCTGTTCGCCGGCCCGCGCGGCTTCCACCGCGGCATTGAGCGCCAGGATGTTGGTCTGGAAGGCGATGCCGTCGATGGTGCCGATGATGTCGCTGATGCGGCGCGAGCTGGTGCTGATCTCGCTCATCGTGCCCACCACGCGGCCCACCACGTCGCCGCCGCGGCTGGCCGCCTGGCTGGCCTCGCTGGCCAGGCTGGTGGCCGAGCGGGCGGTGTCGGTGTTGTTGCGCACCGTGGTGGTCATCTGGCCCATGGATTCGGCGGTCTGGCGCAGCTGGCTGGCCGTCTGCTCGGTGCGGGCGCTGAGGTCGGTGTTGCCGTCGGCGATCTTGTCGCTCGACTGGCGCAGGCAGTCGATCTGCTGGCCCACGTCGTCGACCAGCGACTTGAGGTTCAGGCCCGACTGGTTGACCGCCCGCATCAGCATGCCGATCTCGTCGATGCGGTTGAAGTGCAGGTTGCGCCCGGTGGTGCCGGCCGCCACGGCCTGCGCCTGCCTGAGCACCTGGCGCAAGGGCCGCACCACCTGGTGGTGCAGCGTCCACAGCATGAAGCCGGTGACGACGCTCAGCAAGGCCCCCAGCTGCAGCACGCCGGTGGCGGGCAGGCCCAGCGCCCAGGCGCCCAGCAGCGCGGTGAGCGACAAGGCCACCGCCGGCAGCGCCAGCCGCCAGCGGATGGGCAGGGTCTGGCCGACGGAGCGCCAAGCCATCAGGCCGGTGTGCAGGATCAGGCCGCGGTGGAAGCGCCGGCTGCCGGCACGGCCTTCGCGAAACTCCTTGTAGGTGGACTCGGCCGCCTGCACCTCCTCGGGCGAGGGCTTGGTGCGCACCGACATGTAGCCCACCACCTGACCGCCGCGCACCACTGGCGTGGCATTGGCGCGCACCCAGTAGTGGTCGCCGTCGCGCCGGCGGTTCTTCACCAGCGCGGTCCACGACTGGCCTTCCTTCAAGGTGGCCCACATGTCGGCGAAGGCTTCGGTCGGCATGTCGGGGTGGCGCACCAGGTTGTGCGGCTGGCCCAGCAGGTCTTCGCGTTCAAAGCCGCTGACCTGGATGAAGGCTTCGTTCGCGTAGGTGATGTGGCTCTGCGTGTCGGTGCTCGACATCAGCGTCGCATCGTCGGGGTAATCGAACTCTCGTTGGGTGACCGGCAGGTTTTGTCTCATACGTACTCCGAGGGCGTGGTGCGTTCTCGGCGGCATAGTCTGAGACTTGAACGAAGAAATGACTTTTCGTGCGGTTTGTATAGGACAAGCCGGGTTTGTCTTGAGGTGGCCACCGCCTCTCGGGGTTTGTACTGAGCCGTGAAAAAGTCTCACGTGAGCGGCCAAGAACTTTCAGCCGGGGGTCCGGGCGCATTCCTACAGTGCGACACGCGGACCCCGCCCGGTGAGGGTGGGCAGCACTACACATCCCACAAACACGCGAGGAGAGACACCTTGGTCTGGCAACAGGTATACGACCCGTTCGGCAACATGCTCATCAGCACCCTGCTCGGGGCCATCCCGGTGGTGGTGATGCTGGTGGGCCTGGGCTTCCTGCACATGAAGGCCCACATCGCCGCGGGCGCCGGCCTGGTGGCCGCGCTGCTGATCGCCATCTTCGCGTACGGCATGCCGGCGGGCATGGCGGGCCGCGCGGCCATGCTGGGCGGTTTCACCGGCCTGCTGCCCATCGGCTGGATCGTGCTGAACATCATCTTCCTGCACCAGCTGACCGAAAAGCACGGCTCCTTCAAGGTGCTGCAGGACTCCATCGCCGGGATCACGCAGGACCGCCGGCTGCAGCTGCTGCTGATCGCCTTCGCCTTCGGCGCCTTCTTCGAAGGTGCGGCCGGCTTCGGCACGCCGGTGGCGGTGACGGCGGCCATCCTGATCGGCCTGGGCTTTTCGCCGCTGGCCGCTTCGGGGCTTTCGCTGATCGCCAACACCGCGCCGGTGGCCTTCGGCGCGCTGGGCACGCCGGTGATCACGCTGGCCAACGTGCATGGCTACGACCTGATGGAAGTCACCGCGATGATCGGCCGCCAGCTGCCGTTCTTCTCGCTGCTGGTGCCGTTCTGGCTGATCTGGGCGTTTGCCGGCCGCAAGGCGATGTGGGAAATCTGGCCCGCCATCCTGGTGACGGGCGGCTCCTTCGCCATCGCGCAGTTCCTGGTGTCCAACTACATCGGCCCTGAGCTGGTGGACATCATCGCGGCCATCGTCTCGATGGTGGCGCTGGTGAGCTTCCTGCGCGTGTGGCAGCCCAAGAAGATCTGGACCAGCACCTCGCTGAAGGGCCATGAAGCCGGCAGCGGCCCGGCGCTGCCGCCCGAAGCCGTGACCAAGCACCCGCGTGAAGCCGTGGTGCAGGCCTGGACGCCCTGGGTCATCCTCACCGTGTTCGTGTTCATCTGGGGCCTGCCCTCGGTCAAGAAGTTCCTCAACGGCCTGTTCGCGCCGGCCTTCCCGATCGAAGGGCTGCACAAGATGGTGCAGAAGATGCCGCCGGTGGTGCCCACGCCCACCGCGGAGTCGGCCGTGTACACGCTGAACCTGCTGTCGGCCACCGGCACCGGCATCCTGCTGGCGGCCATCGTCGGCGGCCTGGTGATGCGCTTCAACGTCGTGCAGCTGGTGGGCCAGTTCTTCCGCACCATCTGGCTGGTGCGCTTCTCGCTGCTCACCATCGTGCTGATGCTGGCGCTGGGCACGCTCACGCGCTTTTCGGGCACCGACACCACGCTGGGCCTGGCCTTCGCCAACACCGGCGTGTTCTACCCGTTCTTCGGTACGCTGATGGGCTGGATCGGCGTGGCGCTGACCGGCTCCGACACCGCGTCGAACGTGCTGTTCGGCGGCATGCAGAAGGTGGCGGCCGAGCAACTGGGCCTGTCGGCCAACCTGATGGGCGCGGCGAACAGCTCGGGCGGCGTGATGGGCAAGATGATCGACGCCCAGTCCATCGTGGTGGCCTCCACCGCCACCCGCTGGTTCAACCATGAAGGCGACATCCTGCGCTACGTGTTCTTCCACTCCATCGCGCTGGCCAGCCTGGTGGGCATCCTGGTCACGTTGCAGGCCTACGTCTATCCGTTCACGTTGATGGTGGTGCATTGAGCCACCGAGGAGGAGCTGCCACATGCCGGTGATCACCAACATCGAAGACCTGCGGGTGCTGGCCGAAAAGCGCGTGCCCCGCATGTTCTACGACTATGCCGATTCCGGCTCGTGGACCGAGGGCACCTATCGCGCCAACGAAAGCGACTTCCAGCGTTTGAAGCTGCGCCAGCGCGTGGCGGTGAACATGGAAAACCGCAGCACCGCCACCACCATGGTGGGCGTGCCGGTGCGCATGCCGGTGGCCATCGCCCCGGTGGGGCTCACCGGCATGCAGCATGCGGATGGCGAGATCCACGCCGCCCGCGCGGCGCTGAAGTTCGGCATTCCTTTCACGCTGTCCACCATGAGCATCTGCTCCATCGAGGACATCGCGGCGGCCACGCAGCAGCCCTTCTGGTTCCAGCTGTACATGATGCGCGACCGTGATGCCATGGCCCGCATGATCGAGCGCTGCAAGGTGGCCCGCTGCAGCGCGCTGGTGCTCACGCTCGACCTTCAGGTGATCGGTCAGCGCCACAAGGACCTGAAGAACGGCCTGACCGCACCGCCGCGGCCCACGCTGCGCAACATCCTCAACCTGATGACCAAACCCGCCTGGTGCCTGGGCATGGCGGGCACGCGGCGCCGCACCTTCGGCAACCTGGTGGGCCATGTGAAGGGTGTGAGCGACATGAACTCGCTGGCCTCCTGGACCAACGAGCAGTTCGACCCGCGCCTGTCGTGGGCCGACATCGAATGGGTCAAGCAGCAGTGGGGCGGCAAGCTCATCCTCAAGGGCATCATGGAGGTGGAAGACGCACGCCTGGCCGCCGACGTGGGTGCCGATGCCATCGTGGTCAGCAACCACGGCGGCCGCCAGCTCGACGGCGCGCCGTCGTCCATCACCGCGCTGCCGCCCATCGTGGAAGCGGTGGGCCACCGCACCGAGGTGTGGATGGACGGCGGCATCCGCAGCGGGCAGGACGTGCTCAAGGCCTGGGCGCTGGGCGCACGCGGCACCATGATCGGCCGCGCGATGGTCTACGGCCTGGGTGCGATGGGTGAAGCCGGCGTCACCCGCGCGCTGCAGATCATCCACAAGGAACTGGACGTGACCATGGCCTTCTGCGGCCACACCAACATCCAGAACGTGGACGCCGGCATCCTGCTGACGCCGGAGCGCACGGGCGATTCGCGTTACTTCGCCTAGCTGTTCAGGAGACCCGCATGACCGACCGAGCCAACCGTCAGGCCGAAGTGGTGCAGGCCTTGGGGCGCGTGCTGCCGCCCCATGCGCTGCTGTGGCGCGGCGAGGACACCGTGCCCTATGAGTGCGACGGCCTGACCGCCTACCGCGAGCAACCGCTGGTGGTGGTGCTGCCCGAGACCGAAGAGCAGGTGAGCGCCGTGCTGCGCACCTGCCACGCGCTGCAGGTGCCGGTGGTGGCGCGCGGCGCTGGCACGGGCCTGTCGGGCGGCGCGATGCCGCACAGGCTGGGTGTCACGCTGTCGCTGGCCAAGTTCAACAAGATCCTCAAGGTAGACCCGTATGCCCGCACCGCGCTCGTGCAGTGCGGCGTGCGCAACCTGGCCATCAGCGAGGCGGCGGCGCCCTACGGCCTGTACTACGCGCCCGACCCCAGCAGCCAGATCGCCTGCACCATCGGCGGCAACGTGGCCGAGAACTCCGGCGGCGTGCACTGCCTGAAGTACGGGCTGACGGTGCACAACGTGCTCAAGGTGCGTGGCTTCACCGTGGAAGGTGAACCGGTGACCTTCGGTGCCGATGCCCT
>NZ_CAXFDV010000515.1:0-3104 GCF_964001545.1 uncultured Aquincola sp. | reverse complement strand
GAACCCGACGAAACCCAGGTCGGCGCCGAACTGCCAGCCCAGCTGCGCCACCGCGCTGGCCACGCGCAGCGTGACCACTGCATTGCTGGCGATCACGGCCACCGGCTTGCGGCCGGCGCGCTTGCGCCAGTCCTTCAGGGCCTGCACCAGAGCGGCTTCTTCTCCTTCGGCTGCTTCCAGCGTGTGGCCGTTGGCGGCGCGGCCTTGCTCGGCGATGAAGGCGCGGAAGGCGGCCTCACGCTCCACGCGCGAGCTGACGCCCTTGATGGGCTCGGTGACGTAAAGCATCTCGCGCCAGCCGTTGGCCAGCAGGTGACCGGCGGCCTGGCGCACCGCGTCGGCGTTGTCCAGGGACACGAAGTCGGCCTTCATGCCTGGCGGCCGGCGGTCCACCAGCACCGCGGGTTTGCCGTGGCGCGCCACCTCGCCGGCCGCCGTGGGATCGGCGCCCAGGGTGTTGAGGATGAAGCCTTCCACCTGGTAGGAGGCCAGCGCCTCGATGCCTTCACGCTCACGCTCGCTCTGGTTGCCCAGGTTGAACAGCATCACCAGGTAGCCGGCCTGCTGGCAGGCCTTCTCGGCGCCGCGCAGCACCGCCACCGAAAACGGGTTGGTGATGTCGGCCACCACCAGGCCGATGAGCCGCGAGCGCCCGCGCTTGAGCGCCTGCGCCATCGGGCTGGGGCTGTAGCCCAGGCTGGCGATGGCCGCTTCCACCCGCGCCGCGATCTCGGCCGACAGCAGCTTGTCGCGGTGGTTCAAGAACCGCGACACCGTGGCCTTGGACACGCCCGCCACCCGCGCCACGTCGGCGATGGTGCTGCGCGCCGCCTCGGTCGGCACGGTGTCGTCGGGCGGCTGGGGGGCGTTCATGGGCGGATTATGAAACCAGTTTCAGGGGTTTCAAGCGTCGCGTGCGCGACCGGCTTTGCCAGGGTGAGGCGGGTAACATGATCCGCAGATGAGCCGGGACACCCACCCCACCGCACCGCCGCCGCCCGCCAGCCTGGGGCTGGAGGCGCGGGCGACCGACGATGACCATCAGTCGCTGAAGCTGTGGCTGCGCATGATGGCCTGCACCAACCAGATCCAGGCCGAACTGCGGCGCCGGCTGCGGCAGCAGTTCGGCATCTCGCTGGCGCGCTTCGACTACATGGCGCAGCTGTACCGGCATGCCGACGGGCTGGGCATGCGCCTGCTGGGCGAATACCTGATGGTGACCGGCGGCAACGTCACCGGCCTGACCAACGAGCTGGTGAAAGAAGGCTGGGTGGAACGCCTGCCCGACCTGGAAGACCGCCGCTCGGTGCGGGTGCGGCTGACGCCGCTGGGCATCACCACCTTCGAGCAGATCGCCACCGTGCACGAAGCGTGGGTGGTCTCGATGTTCGCCAGCCTGCGCGTGCAGGACCGCAAGCTGATGGCCGACCTGCTGGGCCAGCTGCGCCAGCAGGTGATGACCACCGCCACCACGCCTTCGGGCGATACGGAGGCGGGGCGGCTGGAATAGACCCCAGCGCCGCCGGGCCGCCCCAAGGCGCTGGGCTCCCCCTCGGGGGGGCGCGAACGCAGTGAGCTTGGGGGCTGCATTCCTCTACTGGGGTGGTTCTGAGCCCTCCACCACCCAGCGCTTGGCCGCGCTCTGCCACTGCGCCACCTGCTGCACGTTGATGTAGCGCTCCCACTGGTCGATGCCGCTGTTGCGCGCCAGGCGGCGGAACTGCATCGCGGTGACGGCGTCGCGCACGGCCACCGCCGAGCGCTTCATGCCGGCCTGCTTGTACAAGGCCTGGCCGGTCTGCATCAGCTTCTGCGCTTCGGCGGTCAGGGCCGACAGCTCACGCATGTCCACCACCACGCCCCACTCGCTGGGCAAAGGTTCGGACAACACCTGTTTGGATTCCGTCACCCAGGCCTGCATGTCCTGGGCCGACATCGGGCTGGCAAAGGTGAGAACGAAGCCGAAGCTCTGCTTGCTGATCTTCCACATGGCCGATCACATCTGAGGTTGCACACCAGCCGGTTATCGCCGGGCATGCGCGCAACTTGATGGAGGGCGGCCACTCATTGCCGGCGCGTTGTCCGCATTTTGCGGATAAGCGTTGCAGCCGCCGGCTACAGCCGCCCGGGGGGCGCAGACCAAGATCCTTTCCAACGCGGGCCAGCCTGGCCGGCACAGCGCGACGGAAAGGAAATCAGTCATGCAGGCAATGAACGGCAAGGTGGCCATCGTCACCGGCGGCGCCACCTTGATCGGCGAGGCGGTGGTCGACCGCCTGGTGGCGGCCGGTGCCCAGGTAGTGGTGTTCGACGTGGACAGCGAAGGCGGTGCACGCGTGGCGGCCCGCCACCCCGAGCGTGTTCAGTTCCGCGCGCTCGACCTGACCGATGACGCGCAGATCGAAGCCGGCGTGGCCGCCGTGGTGCAGACCTTCGGCGGCGTGCATGCGCTGGTGAACCTGGCTTGCTCCTACCTGGACGACGGCGCCAATTCGCCGCGCGTCGACTGGCTGCAGGCCTTGAACGTGAACCTGGTGAGCGCGGTGATGATGGCCCGCGCCGCGCGGCCACACCTGCGCCAGGCCGGTGGCGGCGCCATCGTCAACTTCACCAGCATCTCGTCCAGCGTGGCGCAAACGGGGCGCTGGCTGTACCCGGTGTCCAAGGCCGCGATGCTGCAGGCCACCCGCAGCATGGCGATGGACTTCGCGCCCGACGGCATCCGCGTCAATTCGGTGTCGCCGGGCTGGACCTGGTCGAACCCGATCAGCCAGATGTCGGGCGGCGACCGCGCCAAGGCCGATGCGGTGGCCGCCTCGTACCACCTGCTGGGCCGCCTGGGCGACCCGGCCGAGGTGGCCGAGGTGGTGGCCTTCCTCTTGTCGCCGCAGGCCAGCTTCGTCACCGGCGCCGACTACGCCGTGGACGGCGGCTATTCCGTGATGGGGCCGGAACAGAACCAGCCCGCCATTCCCCGCTTGATGTCCTAAGGACGCCGACCCCCAAGCCACATTGAAAGGAAATCACATGCGTCGCATCGCCATCGTCGGCGGGGGCCAGGCCGGCCTGCCGCTCGCTCTCTCGCTGCTCGACCAGGGCTACCG
>NZ_CAXFDV010000514.1:0-12056 GCF_964001545.1 uncultured Aquincola sp. | reverse complement strand
GCGCCCGGCACCGACGAAGACAAGGTGATGGAAGTGGCGCTGGAGTCCGGCGCCGACGACGTGGTCACCGGCGACGACGGCTCGATCGAGGTGCTGACGCCCCCGACCGAGTTCGAAGCGGTCAAAAACGCACTGGAAGCGGCCGGCCTGAAGGCCGAGATCGCCGAAGTGACGATGCGCGCCGAGAACACCATCGAGCTGAGCGGCGAAGACGCCCAGCGCATGCAGAAGCTGCTCGACGTCATCGAAGACCTGGACGACGTGCAGGACGTGTTCCACAACGCGGTCATCGACGACCAAGCCCCATGAAGATTCTTGTCATCGGCGGCGGCGGCCGCGAGCATGCGCTGGCCTGGAAGCTGGCGCAGTCGCCCCGGGCCAGCAAGGTCTACGTCGCGCCCGGCAACGGCGGCACCGCGCTGGCGCCGCAGCTGCACAACCTCGCCACCACCGACCCGGCCGCGCTGGCCGACTTCGTGGTGGCCGAGAAGATCGCGCTCACCGTCGTCGGCCCCGAGGCGCCGCTGGCTGCCGGCGTGGTGGACACCTTCCGCGCCCGCGGGCTGCGCATCTTCGGCCCCACGCAGGCCGCCGCGCAGCTGGAAAGCTCCAAGGCCTTCGCCAAGGCCTTCATGAAGCGGCACCAGATTCCCACCGCCGCGTACGAGACCTTCAGCGACGCCGCCCAGGCCCACGCCTATGTCGATGCGCAGGGCGCGCCCATCGTCATCAAGGCCGACGGCCTGGCGGCCGGCAAGGGCGTGGTGGTGGCCATGACGCTGCAAGAAGCGCATGAGGCCATCGACTTCATGCTGCTCGACAACAAGCTGGGCGTGCAGCACAACGCCGATGGCGCCCGCGTGGTGATCGAAGAGTTCATGCAGGGTGAAGAAGCCAGCTTCATCGTGCTGTGCGACGGCAAGAACGTGCTGCCGCTGGCCACCAGCCAGGACCACAAGCGCATCGGCGACGGCGACACCGGCCCCAACACCGGCGGCATGGGCGCCTACTCGCCCGCGCCGGTGGTCACGCCCAACGTGCATGCCAAGGTGATGCACGAGATCGTGCACCCCACCATCGCCGGCATGACCAAGGACCGGATGCCGTTCACCGGCTTCCTGTACGTGGGCCTGATGATCGATGCACAGGGCAACCCGCGCACGGTGGAGTTCAACGCCCGACTGGGCGACCCCGAGGCCGAAGTCATCCTGATGCGCCTGAAGAGCGACCTGGTGGACGTGCTGATGCATGCCACCGACGGCACGCTGGACAAGGTGTCGCTGGACTGGGACCGCCGCTTCGCGCTGGGCGTGGTGATGGCGGCCGAAGGCTACCCGGCCAACCCGCGCAAGGGCGACGTCATCACCGGCCTGCCGGCCGCGACGGACGACGCCATCGTCTTCCATGCCGGCACCACGCAGCAGGCCGATGGCAGCATCGCCGTCTCTGGCGGCCGGGTGCTGTGCGTCACCGTGCTGGGTGAATCGGCCAAGACCGCGCAGCAGCGCGCCTACGAATACCTGCGGCCGATCCAGTTCGCCGGCGCGCAGTACCGCAACGACATCGGCCACCGGGCGATCAAGCCGCGATGAGCTTCGAGGCGGTACGGTCCTACCTGCTGGGCCTGCAGGACAGCATCGTCGATGCGCTGCAGGCCGAAGACGGCAAGCCCTTCTTCACCGACGCCTGGGTGCGTGGGCCTGAAGAAAAGCTGCAGGGCGACGGCCGTACGCGGCTGGTGGAAGAAGGCCATCTGCTGGAGCGTGGCGGCTGCAACTTCAGCCATGTGCGCGGCCCGCAGCTGCCGCCTTCGGCCACCCAGCACCGGCCCGAGCTGGCCGGCGCGCCGTTCGAGGCCATGGGCGTGTCGCTGGTCATGCACCCGCGCAACCCCTATGTGCCCACCGTGCACATGAACGTGCGCATGCTGGCCGCGCTGCCCGAAGGCAAGCCGCCCGTCACCTGGTTCGGCGGCGGCATGGACCTGACGCCCTACTACGGCTTCGAGGAAGACGCGGCGCACTTTCACCGCATGTGCGCGCAGGCGCTGGCGCCATTCGGCGAAGGGCTGTACCCGCGCTTCAAGGCCTGGTGCGACGAGTACTTCTTCCTCAAGCACCGCAACGAGCCGCGCGGCATTGGCGGCGTGTTCTACGACGACTTCGCCGAAGGCGGCTTCGAGCCCGGTTTTGCGATGACGCGTGCGGTGGGCGACGCCTTCTTGAAGGCCTACCTGCCCATCGTGCAGCGCCGCCGCGGCCTGGCCTTCGGCGAGCGTGAGCGCGAGTTCCAGCTGTACCGCCGGGGCCGCTACGTCGAGTTCAACCTGGTGTGGGACCGCGGCACGCACTTCGGCCTGCAGTCGGGTGGTCGCACCGAAAGCATCCTGATGTCGATGCCGCCGCACGCCACCTGGCGCTACGACTGGCAGCCCGAAGCCGGCACACCCGAGGGGCGGCTGTACACCGATTTCCTGCGCCCGCGCGACTGGCTGGCGGAAGTGCCGCCGCCGGCCGGCCCCGCTGCTTGAGACCCGACGCTTGAGCCGCATCGGCATCTTCGGCGGCAGCTTCGACCCGGTGCACAACACGCACCTGGCCCTGGCCATGGCCGCCACGCAGCATCTGCAGCTGGACGAACTGCGCTGGGTGCCGACCGGGCACCCCTGGCACAAGACCAGCCGGCCGGCCGATGCGGCGCACCGCGTGGCCATGCTCAAGCTGGCGCTGGCCGGCCAGCCGCAGTGGCGCATCGACGAGATCGAGCTGCACCGCAGCGGCCCCAGCTACACCATCGACACCGTGCGCTGGCTGCAGGCGGCCGAGCCGGGCACGCACCAATGGTTCCTGGTCATCGGCCAGGACCAGTACGAGAAGTTCGCCACCTGGCATGGCTGGCAGGAGCTGCTGCAGCGCGTGACGCTGGCGGTGGCCAACCGTGCCGGCGTGCCGCCGGTGGCGCCGCCCGCGCTGCAGGCGGTGCCGCATGCGCTGGAAGTGGTGCCCATGCCGCCCAGTGAGCTGGCCGCCACCGATATCCGATCCCGATTGGCACAGGGATTGCCGATCGATATGCTGGTGCCACCCCAGGTCGCCAGCTATATTGCCCAAAACGCTCTGTACCGAAAATAACTGAATGGACATCCGCAAACTGCAGCGCGCCATCGTCGATGGCCTGGAAGACGTGAAGGCCCAGAACATCGTGGTCTTCAACACGGAGCACCTGTCGCCGCTGTTCGAACGTGTGATCGTCGCCTCGGGCACGAGCAACCGCCAGACCAAGGCGCTGGCTGCCAGCGTGCGCGATGCCGTCAAGGCCAGCGGCATGCAGGTGCTGCGCACCGAAGGCGAAGACAACGGCGAATGGATCATCGTGGACTGCGGCGCCGCCGTGGCCCACATCATGCAGCCCGGCATCCGCGAGTACTACCACCTGGAAGAAATCTGGGGTGGCAAGGCCGTGCGCGTGAAGGTCGAGAGCAAGCGCAAGGGCCTGCCGCAGGCCAGCGAGCCCGACGACGAGGACGAGGCCGACGAGGCCCCCGCCTCCAAGGCGGCTGCCAAGAAGGCTCCGGCCAAGAAGGCTGCCGCCAAGAAGGTGCCCGCCAAGAAGGCCGCTGCCAAGTCCGCTTTCGCCAGGCAGGAAGCCGACCCCGCCAGCCGCCCGGCCGCCAGGAAGGCCGCTGCCAGGAAGGCACCGGCCAAGAAGGCTGCCGCACCCGCCGCGCCTGAGCGCGTGCAGAAGGTGGTGGTCAACGCGCCGGCCGCCAAGAAGGTGGCCGCCAAGAAGGCACCAGCCAACAAGGCGGCTGCCAAGGCCCCGGCCAAGAAGGTCGCGGCCAAGGCGCCCGCCAAGAAGGTGGTCGCCAAGGCACCGGCCAAGAAGGCCGCCGCCAAGAAGACGGCCAGCCCGCGCGGCTGACGGCTGCGGTGCGGCTGGTCATCGCCGCCATCGGCCAGCGCCAGCCGGCCTGGGCCGAGGAGGCTTATGCCGATTTCGCCAAGCGCTTTCCGCCCGAGCTGAAGCTGGAGCTGAAGGCGCTCAAGGCCGAGCCGCGCACCGCCGGCAAACCCGCCGCGGCCATGATGGCCGCCGAGGCCCAGCGCCTGGAAGCCGCGGTGCCCAAGGGCGCCCGCCGCGTGGTGCTGGACGAGCGCGGCGCCCGGCTCACCACCGTGCAACTGGCCGAGCGCCTGCGCTTCTGGCTGGGTGATGGGCGGGACGTGGCCTTCCTGATCGGCGGGCCCGACGGCCTGGACCCCACGCTCAAGGCCACCGGCGACGAGACGCTGCGGTTGTCGGACCTGACGCTGCCGCATGCCTTCGTGCGGGTGGTGCTGGCCGAGGCGCTGTACCGCGCCTGGTCGGTCACCGCCGGCCACCCTTACCACCGCGAGTAGCCCATGCCCCCCGCCTCGATGCACGGCTTCATCTACCTGGCTTCACAAAGCCCGCGGCGGCGCCAGCTGCTGGCGCAGATCGGCGTCAAGCATGAGCTGCTGCTGCCCGACCGCATGGAAAACGCCGAGCGGCTGGAAGAAGAGCGCAGCGGCGAGCTGCCGGCCGACTATGTGCGCCGCGTCACGCGGTTGAAGCTGGACGCGGCGCGCAAGCGCCTGGCCAAGCGCGGCCTGGCCGAGGCGCCCATCCTGACCAGCGACACCACGGTGGCCATCGGCCGCCGCATCCTGGGCAAGCCGGCTGATGCGCAGCAGGCGGCCGAGATGCTGGCTGCCTTGTCGGGCCGCAGCCACCGCGTGCTGACGGCGGTGGCGGTGAGCAGTGGGCGCAGCACCCTGCTGGAGATGAGCGTTTCCAAGGTGCGCTTTGCCGAGCTGTCGGCGCAGGACATCCAGCGCTACATCGACACCGGCGAGCCCTTCGGCAAGGCCGGCGCCTACGGCATCCAGGGCCCGGCGGCGGTGTTCATCGCCCACATCGAAGGCAGCTACTCCGGCATCATGGGCCTGCCGCTGCACGAAACCGCCACGCTGCTGCGGCGGGCGCGGGTGCTGTTCTAGGCGGGGACGGAAGCAGCAGCGGGACGAGCGAGGCGGGCGATGGGCAACACCGAAGGCCCCATGCTCCAGGCCGAGCAAGCGATTTCCCAGGAGTTGGAGGGCTTCCAGCGTCGCGCTTCGGCGATGTGGCGAGGTCGTGAGAAGGAAGCAGTGATCGCGCTCGTGCGCGCGCTGGACAGCGTGGCGATCGTCAATATGCATGATCGAAACGCAGGGAGGCCGCTGAGCGCGAACCGCGAGAACAGCAGGATGTCTTCGCTGTTTGGAGCGGCGCCAGCCCTCCGACCCTTCCTTGCCGCAGTGAAGGACCAACCCGGCGGCGTGCCTTGGGGACCATCCGCATCGGAGGTGACGAAGTTTGCGTACGCCTACCTTGACTGCTGCGGGAAGTTGGCGCATCTGCGCCGTATGGCGTCGCTTGAGAGATACGGCCTCGCACGCACGTCATGGACGTCGACGGGCCTGGTCATCGAGTTGGAGCGCAGCGCGCCAGAGCTGGCACTGCAATTCGCAACGCGGTCGCGTAGGGTGCGACGCAGTGAGCCGCTACCTGGAGGCGAGGCGCCTGAGCGCCGCTGGCGTCGTGTGCATCGCAGGATGCTTTCCTATGTCGACTCGGCGGATGGTTGGTTTATCCGCTACGACAACGACATGAGGATCGTGTCTGAGTATCGTCGCGTTGCCAGCGACTATGGCGCAGACTTTCTGGAGGGAGAAGCTCTCTCGCCGGACGTGCACATCGGGGATCGCTCGTTCGGGGAGTGGCGGACGGCGTGCGACCATGCCCTCGGTCGTGTCCTATGCCACATCGACTTCGCACATCTACTTCGCCAGAAGTGCCCAACGATCGCGCTGGGCGATGTGTCGACGATCTTTGCGCGACGTGACGATGTCGCTGCCGTCTGGATGCAGGCCGGCCTCGCTGCCGAGCGGGTCGCAGCGACGATGGGGGCCTTAACCCTCGACATTGACGGGCTCGACGAGTGGGAGCGTGCGCACGACTTTCCCTGCCCCTACTACATCGATCTCGGTCGGGACTTCGTCCTGCTCCCCTGCTTCGGTGCCTTGAGCAACCCGTACTTCGCCCTGTTCCGTCATCTCCGCAGCACATACCGGCGGGATTGGGATCGTGGCGTCGATCGTCGAGAAGATGTGTTTCGAAGGGATCTTGCCGAAGCATTCGCGGAGCCACGATTCCAGGTGCCCGCACATGGTTACAGGTTGCGAAGGCCGGACGGATCGGTGTTGACGGACATAGATGCCGTCATCCTGGATCGATACAAAGGCAGACTCGCACTCGTTCAGCTCAAGTGGCACGACGTCTTCGGGCACTCTTTGGCCGAGCGCGAGAGTCGGCGCAGGAACCTGCTTCAAGCGAACGAGTGGGTCGATCGCGTTTCCACATGGATCGGTGGACGTGACTCGCGCGCCGTGGCCGACGAGCTTGGTCTCCAGGGCGCGACATCGTCTGCACCCCCGGCCCTGTTCGTCATTGCGAGGTACACCGCGCGGTTTAGCGGCGAGCGTAATCAGGATCCGCGCGCTGCATGGTTGGGCTGGTCCGAGATCCTGCATGGGCTTGAGTCCGGCGCAGAAGCGGATCCCCTCGCCGACATCCCCCGACTGGTCGCTGAGATGCAAGAGAGCTTCGATCGCCGCAAGGACTTTGTCTTTGAGTACCGCTTTCCGGGGTTATCGGTCAGTCTGCGGAACTGGGCGTAGGCCATTTCCTGGTGAGCGCCGTGCGTGCGGGACGGTGACTAGGTGTGCGGCGACCACTTCGAGCACCGTACACAGGCTTAGGCCGGGTGTTCCCCTATAAGCAGCGTATGGGTCATTGGCGTGCAGGTCCGATGCAGTTCGGCGTCTACCAAGACTAGTCCCTGCAGATCGATCCTCGGCGTGCCGGGCAGCACCCCGAGCAGCAGCCGCAGATACTTGGCCGCGTAGCGGTGGCACCTCGTGCGGCGACCGCAGCTGTCCAACTGCGCCTCCTCAATCCAGCCTTTGGCTTCACTTCTGCCGCAGTGGAGCCGCTCGCAAGGTCGCTGGCCCCGCCATGCAGAGGCTTATGACGATCAGGCGGGCGGCGGCGCCTTGTGCGCCGTACTCAAACCTTGCGATGCGAGCCCCTCAGGATTCCAACTGCGCGCGCGTGGCTAACTTGCTGATCAGGCTCTTCGTGGCGCCGCAGGCCGCATGTTGTCGTGGACGGCCCGCGCAGCCAGCAGCAGGCTAGACGCCTGACTGGCGCACCGTCAGGCGTACTAGCTGGGGACAACACCGATAACAGCGCGTTATCGCGCACCGCTTCCTGCGATCTTTTGCAGGCGGGGGGTCGTCCCTAGCATTTCTGCGTCCCGATGGACACAGGAAAAGAGGAGACCCATGACCCCGAACCCCCATCTTCGATCCGCTGCCGCCGGCCTGGCCGGGCTGTTGGCCTTGAGCACGGCGCTGATGCCGCTGGCCCAGGCTGTGGCGGCCACGCCCGCCACCGGCACGCTGGCGGCGCTGCCCGCCGTGCCGGCGGTGCTGGACTGCTCGCTGTCCACCTTCCAGGCCTTCAACCTGAGCGGCGTGGCCGACGACAACGGCCAGGTGAGCTTCACCGCCGTGTCGCTGGTGCCTGCATCGGCCACCAATCCGTCGGCCTATTGCTCGGTGCGCGGCGTCATCGGCCCGGGCGCCGCCTCCATCGTGATGCGCCTGCCGATGACGGGCTGGACGCAGCGCTACGTGCAAAACGGCTGCGGCGGCGAATGCGGCAACGACAACCTGGGCAACCCCACCCAGTCCACCGGCTGCCTGCCGGTGATCAATGGCGAGCTGGTCACGGCCACCACCAACATGGGCCACACCAATGCCCAGGGCGCGACCTGGATCGTCGACAACCCGTGGGCCGGCGTCGACTTCGCCTACCGCGGCGTGCATGTGACGGCGCAGGTGGCCAAGGCGGTCATCGGCCTGTTCTACGGCCGGGGTCCGGCCTACTCGTACTTCGGCGGCTGCTCCGACGGCGGGCGTGAGGCCTTGATGGCCGCCCAGCGCTACCCGAACGATTTCCATGGCATTGCCGCGGGCGCGCCGGCCAACAACATGGTGGTGCAGAACACCTACCACCATGGCCACCGCGTGCTCACCAACCAGCCCACGCCGGGCACCCTGCCGCTGCCGGCGCGCAATACCTATGTGCTGCTGCAAAGCCACCTGCCTTACGTGCACAGCAAGGTGGTGGCCGCCTGCGACGCGCTGGACGGCGTGGCCGACGGCATCCTGGACGACCCGCGCCAGTGCAAGTTCGACACCAACACCCTGGTGTGCGCCAACAACGGCAACGAGACCGGCTGCCTGACCCAGGCCCAGGCCGACGTGGTGGCCCGCATCCACGATGGCGCCAGGACCACCGACGGCCAGCGGCTGGAGCCGGCCATCTCCACCGAATGGGGCTCGGAGCTGGACTGGACGCTGTTCGTGCCGGCGGCGCAGGGCAGCACCGCCATGGCGGAGAACTTCGTGACCAGCTGGCTGTACAAGGCCTTTCTGAACCAGCCCTACAAGGACGCCGGCGCCCGCACCGCACGCACGCTGAACGACCTGGTGTGGACGCCGCAGGGCTTTGTGGACACGCTGAAGTCGGCGCCGCTGTATGCCGCCACCAACCCTGACCTGCGGCCCTTCGCCAATGCGGGCGGCAAGCTCATCCTGTGGCATGGCTGGGCCGACCAGCACATCTCGCCCCAGGGCACCCTCCAGTACTGGGACACGATGAGCAAGCTGACGAAGACGCCCGAGCGCTTCGCCCGCTTCTACCTGTTCCCTGGCATGGGCCATTGCGGCAGCGGTCTGGGTCCCAACACCTTCGACGTGCTGACGCCGCTGATGTCGTGGGTGGAAACCGGCCAGGCGCCAGCCGGCCTGTTGGCCAACAACACGTCCACCGGCGTTTCGCGCCCGGTGTATCCGTACCCCACCGTGGCCCGCTACATCGGCAGCGGCAGCACCAGCGACGCGGCCAACTTCGCGCCCTACACGCCGGCCAGCCCCTCGGATGTGAGCACCAGCAGCCTGGGCAACTTCCAGTACTCGCCGTTCTTCAAGCAGGCCAGCTGCACTGCCAGCGGCACCCAGATCGTCTGCGCGCCCTGAGTGGCCGCCGCTGCAACACGAACCAAAGGTAGACACATGCAACTCCGATTCGCAACCCGGCCGCTGGCGGTGCTTGCCGCCGCCACCGCCCTGGCCTTGGCCCTGCCTGCCACCGCCGCCACCAACCTGGTGAGCAACGGCAGCTTTGAAGACCGCTCGCTGGCCGGTTGGTCGGGCACCGTGCTCAGCAGCCCCTACAGCGGCGCCGAGTGCATCAGCGGCACCGCGGCCGAGGGTGCCTGCCAGGCCTTCCTCGGCACCTTCGGCAGCACCGACACGCTGAGCCAGACGCTGGCCACCACCGCCGGCCAGGCCTATGCCGTGCGCTTCGTCTTCACGTCCGACGGCAGCGCGCTGGCCAGCTTCGCCGTGAGCTTTGGCGGGCAGACGCTGTACAGCGCCAGCAGCCCGGCGGCGGGCATGCACGCGCTCAGCTTCACCGCCACGGCGGCCGCCAGCAGCACCGCGCTGGTGTTCAGCGTCAACAACGATCCGGGCTACTACACGCTGGACGCCGTGTCGGTCACGGCGGTGCCCGAGCCGGCCACGGCGGCGCTGATGGGCCTGGGCCTGCTGGGCCTGGCCGCCTGGCGCCGAAGGCCGCACGGCCGCCGCTGAAGCGGCAGGCAGAGGGCGCCGGTATGATGGGCCGGCCCCTATCCGCAGACGGGCTCCACCTCACGAGACAAGCGCTGCCGGGCCGACCCGGGGCGCCGCTCCGCACAAGAACAGAACCGTCATGCAAGACATCCTCATCAACTGGACCCCCCAGGAAACCCGCGTCGCCATCGTCGAGAACGGCGCGGTGCAGGAGTTGCACCTCGAACGCGCGCTGGAGCGCGGGCTGGTGGGCAACATCTACCTGGGCAGGGTGGTGCGGGTGCTGCCCGGCATGCAAAGCGCGTTCATCGACATCGGCCTGGAACGCGCCGCCTTCTTGCACGTGGCCGACCTGCACACCAACGGCCCGCGCAGCGAGCATGGCGGCCTGCAGGCGCCGGTGCCCATCGAGCGCCAGGTGTTCGAGGGCCAGACGCTGACGGTGCAGGTGATCAAGGACTCCATCGGCACCAAGGGCGCGCGGCTGTCCACGCAGGTGAGCATCGCCGGGCGGCTGCTGGTGTACCTGCCGCAGGACAACCACATCGGCATCTCGCAGAAGATCGGCAGCCATGAGCTGCGCGAGCAGCTGCGCCAGCGCATGGCGGCCCTGGTGGGCAAGCCGGAAGAGGGCGGTGGCGGCGGCTTCATCCTGCGCACCAACGCCGAAGACGCCACCGACGAAGAGCTGGCCGACGACATCGCCTACCTGCGCAAGACCTGGGCCTCGATCCGCGAACGCAGCCATGCCCGCCCGCCCGGCACGCTGCTGCACCAGGACCTGACGCTGGCCGAGCGGGTGCTGCGCGACCTGATCACCGACACCACGCATTCGGTGCGCATCGACTCGCGCCTGCAGTACGAGCACCTGGCCGCCTTCGGCGCCACCTTCACGCCCACGGCGGTGCAGCGGCTCGAGCTGTACCGCGGTGAGCGGCCGATCTTCGACCTCTTTAACATCGACGACGAGATCGCCCGCGCACTGGCCCGCCGCGTGGACTTGAAGAGCGGCGGCTACCTGATCATCGACCAGACCGAGGCGCTGACCACGGTGGACGTGAACACCGGCGGCTATGTGGGTGCGCGCAACTTCGACGACACCATCTTCAAGACCAACCTGGAGGCGGCCGGGGCCATCGCGCGCCAGCTGCGGCTGCGCAACCTGGGCGGCATCGTCATCGTCGACTTCATCGACATGGCGCGCGAGGAGCATCAGGCCGCGGTGCTGGCCGAGTTCCGCAAGCAACTGGCGCGCGACCGCACCAAGACCACGGTGAGCGGCTTCACCCAGCTGGGGCTGGTGGAGATGACGCGCAAGCGCACCCGCGAAAGCCTGGCCCACATGCTGTGCGAGCCTTGCCCCACCTGCTCCGGCCGCGGCCAGGTGAAAACGCCGCGCAGCATCTGCTACGACATCCTGCGCGAGATCCTGCGCGAAGCCCGCCAGTTCGACCCCAAGGAGTTCCGCGTGGTCGCCAGCGCGGCGGTGGTGGAGATGCTGCTGGACGAAGAAAGCCAGCACCTGGCCGGCCTGTCGGACTTCATCGGCAAGCCCATCTCGCTGTCGGCCGAGCCGACGTCGAATCCGGAGCAGTACGACATCGTGTTGTTGTAGGCCGTTGGGCTTGGCAAGGTGATGCTGATAAGGCGACAATTGACGCCTTCCATGCATCAGTCAATCGCCTCCCTGCTGTTCCCTGAGTACCGTCGCCGCGTACTCGGGCTGTTGTTGCTGAGGCCCGAAGAAGCGCTGCATGGCCGCGAGGTGGCCCGCCGCACGGGGCTGCCTGCGGGCACGATCACGCGCGAACTCACCAAACTGGCCGAGGCGGGCCTGCTGCGGCGCGAGAGGCGCGGCAACCAGCAGGTCTACAGTGCCAACACGAGCGGCCCGATCTACAACGAGTTGGCCAGCATCCTGCGCAAGACCTCGGGCCTGGGCGACGTGCTGTCGGGGGCTCTGGCCTCTCTGGCAGGACGTGTGAAGTTGGCCTTTGTCTTCGGCTCGGTCGCCCGCGCAGAAGAAGCGGCTGGCAGCGACATCGATGTGCTCCTGGTCGGCGACGCCGGATTCCGTGAGGTGGTGCAAGCGCTGTATCCGGCACAGGCCACGCTGGGTCGCGAGATCAATCCGAAGGTCTTTGCGCTCGACGAGTTTGCAGCGAAGGCTCGGTCGGAGCCGTTTCTGCGGGACGTGCTGTCGCGCCCCAAGATCTTCCTGATCGGGAATGCCCATGACCTTGAAGAACTTGCTGGGCATCAGCCTTGACGCGATCCAGCCGGACG
>NZ_CAXFDV010000513.1:0-9819 GCF_964001545.1 uncultured Aquincola sp. | reverse complement strand
TCTTCCGCCTCCGTCACGCCCAGCGAGCCCTGCGTGACCAGTTCCACCGGCAGGCCGGCGAACAGCGCCTGCAGCTCCTTGAGCTTCTTGGCGTTGTTGGAGGCCAGCACCAGCTTCATCACGCCACGCCCAGGGCGGCCTTTTGCGCGGCCACCAGTTCGGCGATGCCCTTGCCGGCCAGGGCCAGCAGCGCATCCATCTCGGCGCGCGAGAAGCTGGCGCCTTCGGCCGTGCCCTGCACTTCCACGAAGCCGCCAGCGCCGGTCATCACCACGTTCATGTCGGTGTCGCAGGCCGAGTCTTCGGTGTATTCCAGGTCCAGCAGCGGCGTGCCCTGCACGATGCCCACCGACACCGCGGCCACGAAGTCGCGGATCGGGCTTTGCGTGATCAGGCCCCGTTCCAGCAGCCAGCTGACGGCATCGTGCGCCGCGACGAAGGCGCCGGTGATGGCCGCGGTGCGGGTGCCGCCATCGGCCTGCAGCACGTCGCAGTCGAGGCTGATGGTGCGCTCGCCCAGCAGCGACAGGTCGAACACGCAGCGCAGCGAGCGGCCGATCAACCGCTGGATCTCTTGTGTGCGGCCGCTTTGCTTGCCGCGGGCCGCCTCACGGTCGCCCCGAGTGTGGGTGGCGCGCGGCAGCATGCCGTATTCGGCGGTGAGCCAGCCTTCGCCACTGCCACGCTTGTGCGGCGGCACGCGTTCTTCCACCGAGGCGGTGCACAACACTTTGGTGTCGCCAAAGGCCACCAGCACCGAGCCTTCGGCGTGCTTGGTGTAGCCACGGGTGATGGAGACGGCGCGCATGGCGTCCGCGGCGCGGGCACCCGCGCGCAGGAAATCGGTCATCGGGGAGAACCTCGGTCAGGTCTTTTTCTGGGACGAGCGGCGGATCGCTTCGTTGATCTCTTTGATCGAACGTTCGATCTCGGCTTCGTCGAGGTCGTCGCGGGCATCGCCCGCCACGCTGGCCTGGATGGTAGAGGCAAACACCTCGTCGCCCAGGCTGCGGGTGCTCACGCCCCCCTGCTGCCGACGGTCTTCCGAAGCTTCCCACTCCATGGCCAGCGCGGTCACGTTGTCGCACTTGGGGCCGCCGTTGCGCAGCGCGGTTTCCACCAGCTCGGGCACGGCCTCATGGATGGGCTGGCGGCCCAGCCGGTCGGTGATCTCGACATCGCTGACCGGACCCCACAGCCCGTCGGAGCACAGCAGCAGCCGGTCGCCGGGCTGCAGCAGCAGCGGACCCGAGGTGTCGACCACCGGCTTGCCCGGGCTGCCCAGGCAGGTGAACAGCACGTTGCGGTTGAAGCGCTCACGCATGGGCACCACCTGGCTCAGCGTTTCCTGCAGCTCGGAGTAGCTGTGGTCGCGCGTGCGCGCCACCAGCTTGCCGCCGCGCACCAGGTACAGCCGCGAATCGCCGCAGTGCGCCCAGTAGGCCGCATCGCCCTGCAGCACGCAGGCCACGAGCGTGGTGCGCGGGGTGTCGATCAAGGCCTTTTCGGTGGCGTAGCGCAGCAGCTGCTGGTGGCCGGCGATCAGCCCTTCGTGCAAAAAGCGCAGCGGGTCGGGCAGGCGGGGCTTG
This sequence comes from uncultured Aquincola sp., assembly GCF_964001545.1. Classification (NCBI taxonomy): domain Bacteria; kingdom Pseudomonadati; phylum Pseudomonadota; class Betaproteobacteria; order Burkholderiales; family Sphaerotilaceae; genus Aquincola; species uncultured Aquincola sp. Next base: position 8,230 of record NZ_CAXFDV010000513.1, on the reverse strand, counting down.
GCATCGCGCTGGAAGCGCGCGGCCAATGTCTGCAGCGCCAGCTGGGCCGCCACTTCGCCTTCGGGGTGGCCGCCCATGCCGTCGGCCAGCGCGAACAGGCCCGAATCGCGCGTGTAGCAGTAGCCCATGCGGTCTTCGTTCTTCTCGCGGCCGCCCTTGCGGCTGACCTGGTACACGCCGAACCTCATGCTTGCCCCTTCACGACTTGGCGCCGCTCTTCAGGTTCTCGAGCTGCAGCTTCAAACGTTCGCTGAAGCTGAGCTTGGTGTAGCGCCGTTCCGATTCACGCGCCAGTTCCTTTTGCAAGGCGAACACGCTTTGCGGGCGCGACAGCGGATCGAGCGACATGCACCATTCGGTCACCTCGATCAGGTTGTCGGAGTAGACGTTGCGCAGCCGCGAAAGGCTGAGCGCCAGCCGGTCTTTCTCGATGCGCTGCGGCGCGTCGTTGGGCGGGTAGCCCTGCATGCAGGCGTAGATGCAGGCGCCGATGGCGTAGATGTCGGTCCACGGGCCCAGCGTGCCGTCGCGGCGGTACATCTCGGGCGCGGCAAAACCCGGCGTGTACATCGGCCGGATGAAATTGCCTTCCTTGCTCAGCACCTCGCGCGCGGCACCAAAATCCAGCAGCACCGCCTTGTTGTCGTTGGTGATGAAGATGTTGGCCGGCTTGATGTCCAGGTGCAGCATCTTGTGCTGGTGGACGATGCGCAAACCTCGCAGGATCTCGTCGAACAACGACCGGATGGTCGATTCACGAAACACCTTGTCACGCTTGAGTTCGCGTGCGGTCACGATGAAGTCCTGCAGGGTATCTCCCTGCAGGTAATTCATGACCATGTAGACGGTTTCGTTCTCGCGGAAGAAATTGAGCACCGACACCACGCTGGGGTGGCTGATCTGCGCGAGCGAGCGGCCTTCTTCGAAAAAGCTTTTCAGGCCCAGCCGGTAAAGCGGCTGTTTTTCGGGTTTGACGCGGGGCGTGAGTTCACCCGGCGAACGCTCGGCCAGGGAAGAAGGCAGGTATTCCTTCAGCGCCACCAGATGGCCCTGATCGTCTTCGGCCAGATAAACCACGCCAAAACCACCGGCGGCCAGCTTCTTGACGACCTGGTAGCCGCCCACCACGGTGCCCGAGGGCAACGGGGCTGGTTTGGGCTTTGACATAATCGACTTTTTTGCTACAGGGTCCCATGGCAGTCTACAGCATGACCGGTTATGGCAGCGCCACGGCGGCCGCTGCGACAAACCCCGAAAACCCGGGTCATTCCGGGGCTGGCGTGACGGTCGAATTGAGGTCGGTGAACAGCCGTTTCCTCGACCTGGCCTTCCGGCTGCCCGACGAGTTGCGCGGCCTGGAGCCGGCCCTGCGCGAAGTGGTGGGCGCGGCCTTTCGCCGCGGCAAGATCGAGCTGCGCCTGGCCGGCCAGCGCGACGCCGACAGCAGCTGGCCCCACCCCGCGCCCGAGCAGCTGATGCGCCTGGCCCAGCTGGAAGCCACGGTGCAGACCTGGCTGCCCAAGGCGCCCGCGCTGTCGGTGCACGAGGCCTTGAACTGGTGCCGCAGCGCAGCCCCCGCCGAGCGGCTGGACGAAGTGGCCCTGGAGGCCACCCGCCAGGCGGTGGAAGCGCTGAAGGAGGCCCGCGCCCGTGAAGGCGACCGCCTGGTGAAGGTGCTGATGGAACGCATCGGGCGCCTGCGCGAGTTGGCCGAACAGGCCAAGCCGCTGGTGCCCGCCGTGGTGCAGCGCCAGCAGCAGCGCTTCCTGGAGCGCTGGAACGAGGCGCTGCAAGCCGCCAACACCGGCCAGCAGGCCGTGAGCGAAGACGCGCAGCGCGACCGCGCGCTGAATGAGGCGGCGGCGTTTGCCATCCGCATCGACGTGGCCGAAGAGTTGGCCCGCCTGACGGCGCACCTCGACGAGATCGAACGCCTGCTCAAGGCCGGCGGCGAACTGGGCAAGCGGCTCGATTTCCTGATCCAGGAACTGCACCGCGAAGCCAACACCCTGGGCAGCAAGTCTGCCGCACTGGAACTCACCGGCATCTCGGTGGAGATGAAGGTGGCGGTGGAGCAGATGCGGGAGCAGGTGCAGAACATCGAGTGAGGTTTCGGGGGCTCCAAAAAGGTCCCCTGAAAGCCAGCCAACCCGTTGTCGCCACCGCGAGGTCAAGGCCTGGCTCGGCCCGTCGGCGTCGATCGCAGCGCCGGGGAGCACGTACCTACTGGGCCGGCTTGGGCGTGGATTGCTTCGTGGCAGGGCGGTCGCTGAGCCACAGGCAGCGTGCAGCGTGAAGTCCGTGCTGCAGCGGCCTGCACCGACACCGCGCGTGCCTGGCGAGTGGCTGCGCTGGCCCAGTCAGGCGCCGCCGCATCTCGGCGAGGCGCTGCTGATACGCACCATCGGCCCGCCGTGCCGCCTTGGCGTTGATCGATCTGATGGCGCCCGCGGGGCGGGCGGCTGCCCGTGGATGCCCTTGTCCATCGGGCCCTTGCCAACGCCTGTTAATGCAACTTGGTTGCATAATTGATCACCGTCCCCTTCATGGTGGACGGCTGACTTCAACAACGACAGGACGGAGAACACATGACCCAGAACAAGCACCACCGCCTTTGGGTGGCCGGCGTGACCAGTTGCCTGCTCGCGTTCGGTGGCAGCGCTTCGGCCACCGGCATTCGGACCGATGAAGGCATCGGCTACTACATCGGCGTCGACAGCCTGCAGACCGTGGCCTCCGGCACCTTTGCCGGCCTGGCCAATCCCAATGCCGGCCGCCTCACGCTGCTGTTCGACCATGGCAACCACTTCCATGGCATCGGTGCCTACAGCTACACCGGCACGGCCGCCGCCCCGGTGGTGCAGCCCACCAGCGCCAACAACCGGCTGCCCGAGGTGTCTTCCCGTGTCGACGAGGCCACCTCGTCGATCGCCCTGAAAGCCGGCAGCGGCGCCTTCGCGGGTCGCTGGGTCAGCCAGCCGCTGGCCGAGGGCAGCCCCGCGGCCGACTACAGCCATCTGGGGGCCGCATCCATCCAGTCGCTGAGCGGTCTCGGCAGCGCGGCCGACGTGCTCTACGGCAGCAGCGCCGGTCGTTGGAACAAGTCCTTCAACGATGTGGTGGTGGGCCTGAAGCTGGAGAGCATCAGCGCCGGCCTCAAGGTGGCCATCGGCAGCAGCATGGACGCCTTCAGCGGCGGTGTGGGCAGCGTCTTCAACCTGGGCGACAGCGCCAGCCTGAGCTTCATGCCGACTTTCCATGTCGATGCGAGCCTGGCACCCGGCGTCTACAGCGCGCAGTTTTCGCTGGTGAACCTGGGTGGCAACAGCGCCGTGATGTCGGGCGGCAGCTTCAGCTACGACTTCTCGGTGGCGGCGCCTGTGCCGGAGCCGCAGACCTGGGCCCTGATGCTGATGGGCCTGGCACTGGCGGCGGTGGCTGTCCGGCGTCACCGCGCCGGCTGAGGACGGTTGCCCGCGGTCGCCTCAGCGGCTGCGGGCGCGTGCGGTGCAGGCCGCGCAATGCCCGTGCACGTGCAGGTCGATGCTGTCGACCGCAAAACCGTCGGGCACGGCCGGCACCCGCGGCGTGCGTGTGGGCAGGCAATAGACCTTGCCGCACTCGTCACAATGAAAGTGCGCATGCTCGCCATGCGCCTGTGCCGCTTCGGCCAGCAGTGAAAAGCGGCTGACGCGGTCGGCCCCCACCTGCCGTGCCAGAAAGCCGGCCTCGACCAGCGCATCGAGCGTGCGGTAGAGCGTCACGCGGTCCAGCGGTTCGGGCAATGAGGCGTCGATGTCCGCATGGCTGAGCGCAGCCTCTGCGGTGCTGACGGCTTCGAGCACCGCCAGCCGGGCGGCCGTGACGCGCAGGCCCGCCTCGGCCAGCCGCTGACGGTGGGCTTCCAGCCGCTGGGCACGGGCCTGGGCCTGTTGCTGGGCGCGCTTGATCGGGGCTGGCTTGGTCGTCGGCATGACCAAATTGTAGAAGCGCACGCCGGGTTGCAGCGTTTTTGCCGATTCAGCCGCCCACCATCCACGCGACTAATAGGGGTTGGACGGCGACACCGCATGAAGATACAGGTTGCCCAGCGCATCGGTGGCGCCCAGCGCCACGCTGAGCCAGACGGTGCGCTGGCCTTCGCGCGCCGGCAGTGCCGTCTCCCACACACGCGCGACGGTGGGCGCCGCCGTATCGGCCGACAGCAGCACACGCTGGCGCAGCACCGACGGATCGCCGGTGGCCGGCGGCAGCGGCGCCCGGTGCCAGGTCAGTTCCACCCACGCCGCCTGGTGCAGCGGGTCCTGCGGGGGCAGCCAGGTTTGCGACAGCACCAGCGCGTCGCCCGCACCGGCGGGCAGCGTGGCCCCCAGCAGCCGGGCCAGCGTGGGTTGGGCTGCGGGCTGGTCCTGCAGGCGCCAGCGGGCAAAGCGCTGCGCGGTCTGCGCCAGCAGCCGGGCGGTGTCCGGCGCAGCGCTGGGCAGGCGGGCCTCCAGCGTGTGCAACACCTGGCCTGAAGCCTCCAGCAGCGCGAAGCGGTAGCCGCTGCCGGTGCCCGGCAGCACCGTGCCCGCGGCGCAGGAGCCGCTGCCGGGGACGGCCGCACAATCCGCCAGTTCCACCCCGCGCCAGGGGTCCTCGCCCCGCGGGTCCAGCGTGAACGAAGCGCCGCTGCTGCCCGCCGGCGGGCGGTACAGCAGCACGCCGGACGCCGGCAGGCCGGGCCCTTCCACACGCACCTGCACGGCCCGCGGATCGGATTGCCAGGCATCCACGTCCAGCCACAGATGGCGGCTCACCCGGGCACTGGGCTGGCCGAGGATGCGGCTGTGGGCGGCGTAGTCGGCCAGCCGCTGGGCGGCGCTGTCCGCGTCCGAGCGGTACAGGGCCTGAAGGCCGAACCAGGCTTCATCGGGGCCGCCCAGGTCCATCCAGCCCGGCGCAGGCGTGCCAATGGTGCCGCCCTCGATGGCGCATCGTTCACGCGTCTGCGCCGACAGCACCACGCTGGCGATGGCGCAGACGACGCCCGGCAGCCGGCGCACCTCGTCGCCCGTCTGCGCGCGTGGGCCCAGCACCGCGGCGTGGCGCACCCGTACACGCCCACCCAGGCCGTTGCCGGCCAGTTGCCACCCGGCATCTCCCAGGCGCAGCCACATGCGCTCGTCCCAGCTGTGCTGCGCAGCGGCGGTGCGCACGCGCCAGGCCACCTGCAATCGGCGGCCACCCTCGCCCACGGCCAGCAGGCGCAGCTGATCGAAGGCCACGCCACGCAGGCTGTAGCCGCCTTGCGTGGCGGCGTCCTCGCGGCGCAGCACGCGGTCCACATAGGCCGCGGCGTCCAGGCCCGCATGCAGGAAGTCGTCGGTGAGCCAGGCGCGCAGCGCGGCAGGCTCGGGCAGCCCGCTGCCGAAGCTGCTGGCCAGTTGCTGCAGCCGCTGCTGCACCGCAGGCATCGCAGCCTGGCCCGCCCGCCAGTCGGCCAGCGCCTGCGGCGTGGGGGCGGCCAGTGCAGCAGTGCCCGCCGGCCCGCCCGGGGCCAGCAGCAGCGAAGGGCCGTCGGCGCCCTGCTGCACCGCGTAGCCCTGGTCGACCGCACTCACCTGCAGCCAGGCCAGGGCCTGCGCCAGCGGGCCGCCCGGCCCGATCGATGCGGTGCGCAGATCGATGCCGCCGTCAACGCCCAGCGCATCCAGCAGCGGGCGCAGCAGGGCTTCGACGCGGCTCTCGCTGTCCGTCAGACTGGCGCCCAGCCGAGCCAGTTCCGCGCGCCCGGCATCGAGCAGATCCGCGGGGTGGCCGCCCAGCGCATCGGCCACGATCAACTCGGTGACCGGCGTCACCTGCACTTCCAGCCGGCCGGCCTCGGTGGCCAATGCGGCGCCGTGCAGCAACGCGGGCCGGCCGCCGCTGTGCACCAGCGCCTGCACCAGCAGCGGCCCGGTCAGGCCGGTCACGTCAAGGTCGTAGCGGCCGCTGTCGTCGCTGCGGCCCGTGGCCTGGGCGCCGGCAGCGTCGATGACACGCACCCACGCTGCGGCTGCCGGCTGGCCCAGGCTCACGGTGCCGGTCAGTCGGCCGGCCACGCAGGTGGCGCAGCGTTGCACCGGCTGCGGCGCGCCCAGCTGGTCTTCGCCGCGGCCGTCGCCACCGCCGCAGCCGGCCAGCATGGCCGCCAGCAAGGCGATGGCCGGCAGGCCGCGCAGCCGCGGCGGGCGTGGCCAGGTGCTCACAGCGTCAGCTCCAGGCCGGCCTGCCAGGTGCGGCCCGGTTCGGGCGCGTAGTTGCGGACAAAGGAAGCGCTGTTGCGCACCTCCTGGTTGCCGAGGTTGCGTCCCACGAAGAAGACGGTCAGCGTGCGCGAGTCGGCCAGCGCCTGCGTCCAGCGCAGGCCGGCATGCAGCTGGAACCAGCCGTCGGTGGCGGTTTCGTTGTCGCCGGGGCGCGTCTGCGCACGGGCGCGGGTGGCCCGCAGTTCAGCCTGCCACGGCCCGGTGTCCACCTGCAGCGCCAGCCCGTAGCGCTGCGGCGGCATGCGCGGCACATCGCCGCCCTCCAGCAGCCTGGCCCGCACGCCGTCGGAAAACAGGCTCAGCCGCGGCTCACCCAGCGCCGCCCAGGGCAGGCGCCAGCCCAGCTCCAGCTCGTAGCCGTGCAGCTGTGCAGCCGCCTGCTGGTATTTGGTGGCCGGCAGGCAGTGGTCGAGCCGCACGCACAGGAAGCTGGCCTTGCCTTCCTCGGGCCGGTAGAACCAGCCCAGGCTGCGCTGGTAGATGTAGCTGTCGCTGCGGTAGCGCCAGGCATTGGCACTGACGGACCAGCGACCCTGGCGGTGCTGCCAGCCCAGGTCCCAGCCGATGAGCTTCTCGATGTCCAGCCCGGTGTTGCCGAGGTCGAAGCTGCGGGTGGCGATGTGCGGCCCGCCCGCATACAGCTCCTGCACATCAGGGGCGCGGCTGGCGCGCCAGTGCGTGAGGGTGATGCGGCCCGACGCAGGCGCCTGCGCGCTGCCGCCGCGCTCCTCCGCTGCGGGCGGCGGGCCGTAGCCCCGCTGCAGCGCCAGCGACACGCTGCCCGGGTTGAAGCGGCGCGTCTGCAAGGGCACGTCGCCGCCGAGCGCCGGCACGGCAAAGCTGTCGGGCGGCACGCTTTCCTGGTGCTCGGCGCGCACGCCGCCTTCGAGCCGCCAGCGCCCCAGGTCCAGTCTTTCAATGGCAAACAGGCCCAGGCTGCCCACGCGCGTGCGCGGCACGAAAGCCTCGGGCCCCAGGGCCGAGAACACGCGGTGCTGCAGCTGCAGCCCGAGCGTGCCCGTGACAGACGCTGCCAGTGCATGGTCCAGTTCCACGCGCGCTTCGCTCACCTGGTTGCTGAAGCGGCTGCCCAGACGCCCCTGGTCCACTTCGTCATGCGTGTAGTCCACCCGCGCTGCACGCACGCGCAGCTGCGACAGCTGCGGTGACGCCAGGTCCAGTTCGGCCTGCAGGTCCAGCTTGTCCTGCGTGGCCGCGATGCGCACCCGCTCAGGCGGCGGCGCCGTGCCGATGCTCGACGGCGCATGCGAATGGGCGCCCGGCGGCAGGCCGTAGTGCTGCTGCAGCCGCGACACCGACAGGCCCATGGCGCCGCCGCCCGACACATGGCTCAAGGCCACCGCACCGCCGTGGCTGCGGGCGTCGCTGTTGTCGATGCGGCCGTGGGAATTGCGGCCATTGACCAGCTGGAACTGCTCGCGGATGGCGTCTTCATCCAGGGCCCAGCCCGCGATGCGGGTGCGAGGGCTGCGGCGTCCGTGCACGTCCACATGCCAGGCCAGCGTCTCGGCGGCTGGGCCGTCCAGGCGCAGCATGGCCAGGCCGCCGTCGGTGCCCGCGCGCACCTGGCCGCGACCGCGCAGGCGGGCTGGTCGGCGCATGGGAATGCGGTCCTCCTCCACCTCCACCGCGCCACCGATGGCATTGCCCCCGAAGCGCACGGCTGCCGGCCCGCGATGGACGACGATGCGCTCGGCCAGCGCGGGCTCCACCATCACCCCGTGGTCGGCACTGACCGATGACGCGTCGTGCGTGCCCAGCCCCCCTTGCAGCATGCGCGTACGGCTGCCGCCCTGTCCGCGGATCACGGGCAGGCCCACACCGGGGCCGAAGCTGGCGTTGCCCATGCCCAGCTCCTGCTCCAGCGTGGCGCCCAGCGTGGCTGCCATGCGGCTGCGCAGCGCAGCGCCCGACAG
>NZ_CAXFDV010000512.1:0-1933 GCF_964001545.1 uncultured Aquincola sp. | reverse complement strand
GCCGCAAACGCGTTTTCAGCGTGCTGGAAGGCTGCCGTTTGGCGCTGGGTGTGTTGCCGTAACGGCAACGGTGGGGCGCCGGGCCGCGCGGGTGTTGGGCTGGGGCGTGATGGCGGTGCGTGAAGGCGCGCCGGCCGCGATGCCTGCCGCGCCTCGGTGGTCGCGCCTTTCGGGCCGGCCGGCCGCTGGCGCCTCCACGCCCCTTTGCCGCGGTTGCGCCCAACACCGTGCATCCAGGCCTGATCCTGGTGCGCACCGTTGCCACTTTGGACACCAGAGTGCACACAACGATGCCGTTTCGGCTACGGTCAGCACAGACCGCATGGCACCGAACCTGCTGCACGGCGCCGCATGAATCACCTGCGTTTTTTGCGCTACGTCGACGAAGTGGCCCGGGCCGGCTCCATCCGCCAGGCGGCCGAGCGGTTGCATGTGGCGCCGTCGGCGGTCAACCGCCGCATCCTGGACCTGGAAGACGAACTGGGCACGCCCATCTTCGAGCGGCTGCCGCGTGGCATGCGGCTGACGGCCGCGGGCGAGCTGTTCGTGCGCTACATCCGCGGCCGCACCGCCGAGCTGGACGAGGTGCGCTCGCAGATCGAAGAGCTCAAGGGCCTGCGCCGCGGCCGCGTGAGCCTGGTGGCCAGCCAGGCGCTGGCGCCGGCCTTTCTGCCGCAGGTGGTGGCCAGCTTCCGGCAGGCGCATCCGCTGGCGGTGCATCAGGTGCGCATCGGCGACCACCTGCATGCGCTGGAAGCACTGCGCGCTTTCGAGGCCGACCTGGCCCTGGTGTTCAACCTGGCGCCCGAATCCGACATCGAGGTGCTGGCCGACCATGAGCAGCGGCTGCAGGCGGTGATGCACCGCGACCATCCGCTGGCCGCGCGGGCCAGCGTGCGGGTGCGCGATTGCGCCGACTATCCGCTGGTGCTGCCCAACCGCGACATCGGCGGCCGCCAGCTGCTGGAAAAGTTCCTGGCGCGCAGTTCGGTCAAGCTGCGGCCGGCGGTGGAAAGCAACTCCTTCGAGTTCTTGCGCGGCTGCCTGTACCACGGCCAGGCGGTGTCGTTCCAGATCGCCATCGGCACCGTGGCCGACGGCGGCGCGCTGGTGGCCCGGCCGCTGGAAGACCGGCACTTTCCGCATGGCCGGCTGGTGCTGGCCGGCCTGCGCGGCCGGCAGCTGCCGGTGATCGCGCATGCCTTTGCCGAACACCTGAAGGCCGCGCTGCGCGCGGGCGAAGCGGCTGCTGGCCGCTGAACCTCAAGCCTGCGCTGAAGGCGCCTCGCCGGAAGCCGGCGGGCCGAACACCTTGGCGCAGTAATCGGCCAGCGCCTGCGGCTTGTGCGCCTGGCCGCGCCAGGCGATGTGCCCGTCGGGCCGCACCAGCACCAGCGCGGGCGGCTGGCCGGCCAGGCCATAGGCTGCATGGGCCACGCCGTCCAGGTCGTTCAGTAGCAGCGCACCTTCGTCGTCCTTGGGCGTGGCCGCGCCCAGCACCAGGCGCGGCCGCACCCAGGGCCAGGCCTGCACCGCGACTATGGCCTGCTGCAAGGCCGGCAGCGCCGTCTTGTCCCGGCCATCGAAGGCCAGCAGTGCCCAGCCGCAGGTCCAGCCGTCTGGGTTGTAGAGGTGGTCGAACAAGCGGGTGGACGCGCCATCGGCTGCCACCACCGGCGCATCGGGCGCGCGCGCACCGGCCCGCACCGCATCGCTGCCCACCAGCTGGCGCAGGCCGTTGCTCAGGTGGTCTTCGCTCAGCGGGCTGTCGGGGTAGGCCACCGACAGCTGCTGCAGGTCGTCCGAGCCCTGGATCAGCGTGCCGATGGTGGGCACCACCTTGGCCGCCAGGCTCATGGCCGCATCGGTCAGGCGGCCGCGGTACACGCTGTTGTGAAAGCCGCGGCGCTGGCGCGCATCCAGCGCGCGGTGC
>NZ_CAXFDV010000511.1:0-4414 GCF_964001545.1 uncultured Aquincola sp. | reverse complement strand
TCCAAAGCCAGCGTGCGAAAGCCCATCTGCAGGCTGCTCAGGGTGGCCAGCAGCGTGGTGGGGCCGGCCAGCATCACCTTGTGTTCACGCTGCAGCGATTCCACCAGGCCGGGCCGGCGCAGCGCCTCGGCATACAAGCCCTCGGTGGGCACAAAGAGAATGCCGAAGTCGGTGGTGTGCGGCGGCGCCACGTACTTCTCGCGGATGCTCCTGGCCTCGCGCCGCAGGTGCGCTTCGATGGCCTTGGAGGCCGCCTCCACCGCCACCGGGTCGGCGCGCTCCTGCGCTTCCAGCAGGCGCTCGTAGTCTTCGCGCGGAAACTTGGCGTCGATCGGCAGCCACAGCGGCGCGCCGTCGTCGCGGCGGCCGGGCAGGCGGATCGCAAACTCCACGCGGGCGCCGCTGCCGGTCAGCGTTTCCACGTTGGTGGCGTACTGCTCGGGCGTGAACACCTGCTCCAGCAGGCCGGCCAGCTGCACTTCACCAAAGATGCCGCGCGTCTTGACGTTGGTGAGCACCCGGTTGAGCGAGCCCACGTCGCGCGCCAGCACCTGCATCTCGCCCAGGCCCTTGTGCACCTGCTCCAGCCGCTCGGCCACCTGCTTGAAGCTCTCGCCCAGGCGCTGCTCCAGCGTGGCGTGCAGCTTCTCGTCCACGGTGGCACGCATCTGCTCCAGCTTTTTCTCGTTGTCCTGCTGGATGGCGGCCAGCTTGGCTTCCACCGTGCTGCGCACTTCGGCCAGGCGCTTGTCGTTGGCTTCCGACAGGCTGCGCAGCTGCTCGCCCAGGCTGTCGCCGAAGCGGCGCAGCGCGTTGTCCTGCGCCTCGCGGCCGGCCAGCAGCGCGGCATTCAGGCCTTGCTGCATCGCGCCCAGCTGGGTGCGGAAGGTGTCGATCTGTTCGTTCTGCGTGCGGGCCACGTCGCCGGACTGGGCCAGCAGCGTCTGCTGGAAGGTGGCCAGGGCCTGGCCGAGTTCCTGGCGGCTGCCGCTCAGTTCGCGGGCCAGTTCCTGGCGGGTGGCGCCCAGGTCACGCGCCAGGTCCTGTCGCGTGGTGCTCCCGCTGCGCCCCACCTCGTCGCGCAGTTCGCGCTCCAGGCGCTGGCCGTCGCTGCGCATTGACTGCGCCAGTTCCTGCAACAGGGCGCCGGCATCGGGGCCACGGCCGCGCAGCAGCAGCACGACCAGCAGAACCAGAACGACGAGGGTGACGACGAGCAGGGCGAAAACAAGCGTTTCAAGGGCGGGCATGCCGCCATTCTCGGCCACCCTGCCGGGTCAGCCGCCCGGGGGCATCACCGGCTCGCAGACGATCTCGGAATTCACCGAATTGGCGATGAAGCACTGCTCATGCGCCTCATGGTGCATCTCGGCCAGCTCTTGCGACGTGGGCACACGGCTGCCCGAAAAGCGCACCTCGGGCTTGAGCGTGACCGCGGTGATGGCCACCTTGCCGGCCGCGTTCCTCTGCATCGTGCCGGTGGCGGCGTCGTGGTAGCGGTCGACGCAAAAGCCGCGCTGCGCCGCGATGGAGAGGAACCACAGCATGTGGCAGCTGGCCAGCGAAGCGACGAAGGCTTCTTCGGGGTCGACCGCCGACGGGTCGGAGAACGGCAGCCGCACCGCATGCGGCGACGAAGAAGCGGCCACTTCCGCCCCGCCGTCGAAGCGCCAGGCATGGCGGCGGCTGTAGCGGTTGTCGGTGAAGGCCTCACCCTCGGCGCGCTGCCAGGTCACCAGCGCCTCATGCTGGGAAGCACCACCGCTCATGCCATCACCTCGGGATTCACCGGCGTCGGCGCCCGGCCACCGGTCAACGCGGCGATCAGGTTGTCGGCCGCCAGGTCGGCCATCGCGCGGCGGGTGCGCACGGTGGCGCTGGCGATGTGCGGCGTGAGCACCACGTTGGGCACCTGCAGCAGCGCGGGGTGCACGCTGGGCTCGCCCTCGAACACGTCCAGCCCGGCAGCGGCGATGGTGCCCTGCTTCAAGGCCTCGGCCAGCGCCGCATCGTCCACGATGCCGCCGCGGGCGATGTTGGTCAGCGTGGCGGTGGGCTTCATCAGCGCCAGCTCCCCAGCGCCGATGGCATGGTGGCTGGCCGGCGAATACGGCAGCACCAGCACCAGGTGGTCGGCCTCGCGCAGCAGTTCTTCCTTGCTCACGTAGCGGGCGTGGATGGGCGCTTCCTGGTCTGCCGGCAGGCGGCTGCGGTTGTGGTAGATCACCTGCATGCCGAAGCCCAGCGCACCGCGCCGGGCGATGCCCTGGCCGATGCGGCCCATGCCCAGGATGCCCAGCGTGGCGCCGTGCACGTCGCTGCCGGTCAGCAGGTCGTAGGACCAGCGGGTCCACTTCCCGGCGCGCAGGTAATGCTCGCCTTCGGCGATGCGGCGGGCGGTGGCCATCATCAGCGCGAAGCCGAAGTCGGCGGTGGTCTCAGTCAGCACGTCGGGCGTGTTGGTCACCAGCACACCGCGGGCGGTGCAGGCCGGCACGTCGATGTTGTTGTAGCCCACCGCCATGTTGCACACGGCCTTGAGCTGCGGGTTGGCGTCCAGCAGCGCAGCATCGATGCGCTCGCCGCCGGCCACCAGCACGCCTTCATGGCCGGCCAGGCGCTGGGCGAGTGCACCGGGCGCCCAGGTCAGGTCGCCTTCGTTGGGCGTGACCTGGAAGTGCCTGGCCAGGCGCTGCAGGGTTTCAGGAAAGATCTCTCGGGTGACGAGCACGGAAGGCATGGGCTGCACCTCTGTCAAAGGTTTCTCAGTCGAGGAAACGGGTGAATTCGGCCACCGGCGCACGCTCGGTGCGCAGGCGGTTCTCGGGCGCCTCGCGGTCGGCATGGCCCATGGCCATGCCGCACACCAGCGCCTCATGGTCGGGGGCGCCCACGTGCGGCAGCACGATGCGGTGCCACTCGATGAAGGCGGCCTGCGGGCAGGTGTCCAGGCCGCGGGCACGGGCGGCCACCATGATGTTCTGCAGGAACATGCCGTAGTCGAGCCAGCTGCCTTGCTGCAGCCGCCGGTCGATGGTGAAGATCAGGCCCACCGGCGCATCGAAGAAGCGGAAGTTGCGGCCGTGCTGCGCATGCATGCGTTCACGGTCGGTTTTGCCGATGCCCAGCAGGCTGTACAGGCCCCAGCCGGTGGCGCGGCGGCGCGCCAGGTAGGGCTCGAACCACTCGGTGGGGTAGTACGCGTATTCGGCCTGGTGCCGGGCGCGCACGGCGGGGTCGTCGTGCGCAGCCACCAGCTGGTCGCACAGGTGGGCCAGACGCTGGCCGGTGAGCACGTACACCTGCCAGGGCTGCACGTTGCTGCCAGAAGGCGCCTGCGCGGCCACACGCAGGATGTCCTCGATCATCGGCCGCGGCACCGGCGTGGGCAGGAAGCGGCGGATCGAGCGGCGGGAGGTGATGGCCTCATCGACGGCGGCGGTGGCCGCCTGGCGCTGGGAGTCGTCCGTCACAGGTCCACCCGCAGTGGCTGCAGCGCCGCCTGCAGCGCAGGCGGCAAGGCCATCGGCCGGCGGGTCTCCCGGTCCACGTACACATGCACGAAGTGGCCGGCCGCGGCACACATCGGCTCGCCCTGGCCGAAGAGGCCGATCTCGTAGCGCACGCTGCTGCGGCCCACGCTGGCCACGCGCAGGCCGGCTTCCACCACCTGCGGAAAGCTGAGTGAGGCGAAGTAGTTGCAGTGCGTCTCGATCACCAGCCCGATGCTGTGGCCCGCCTGCGGATCGAGCGCGCCGGCCTCGATCAGGTAGCGGTTCACCGCGGTGTCGAAATAGCTGTAGTACACGACGTTGTTGACGTGCCCGTAGACGTCGTTGTCCATCCAGCGCGTGGGCACCGCGCTGAAGTGACGGTAGGCGCTGCGGGGCTGCGGCTGGGGGCGTACGGCTTCGCTCATGCGCCGCATTCTTCCACCGGCCGCGCAGCCTGCCAGGCGGTCCACTGGGCCTGCGCCTCGCGCAGCGTCTGCAGGTGCACCGCCACCGAGTCGTCGATCACATGCCCGTAGCCGCCCGCCATGCTGATGGCCACCGGCACGCCGCGCTCGCGGCAGGCGGCCAGCACGCGGCGGTCGCGCTCGGCCAGGCCGGCATGGGTGAGCTTGAGGCGGCCCAGCCGGTCGCCTTCGTGCGGGTCGGCGCCGGCCAGGTAGAACACCAGGCCGGGCAGCCCCTGCGCATGGCTCAGCCACAGCATGTGCAGGGCCTGGTCCAGCGTGTCCAGGTACAGCGCATCGGTGCAGCCGTCGGGCAGCTCCAGGTCGAGGTCGCTGGCCTCCTTGCGGAACGGAAAGTTGCGCGCACCGTGCAGCGACAGCGTGAACACGCTGTCGTCGTCGGCAAAGATGGACGCGGTGCCGTTGCCCTGGTGCACGTCGAGGTCGATCACCGCC
>NZ_CAXFDV010000510.1:0-1853 GCF_964001545.1 uncultured Aquincola sp. | reverse complement strand
GGCCCGCCACGTGGCCATCAACACCTTTGTGCAGACGCGGCTGCACAGCATGCAGCGCGGTGAAGTGGCGCATTGGCCTGTGCGCATGGGTCAACGGGGAGGGGTGTGATGGCGCCGCCTTCCGACCACCCGGCGCCGGACTGGCCGCAGGCGCTGCGCGACGCCAGCCACGCCCCTTGGCGCCACCAGTTCCTGGGCCTGCTGCGCAGGCTGGCCGTGCACGAGGGCCGGCAGTCCGGCGCACCGCCCGTGGGCCTGGCCCAGCGCCCGCAGCAAGAGGGGCACCGGCTGGGCCAGCAGGCCAGCCTGGCGTTTGCGCCGCGTGAGCTGGCCAGCGTCACGCTGGAGCCCGGCCTGCCGGCGCAGTTGCGGCTCTTCGGCCTGGGCGTGCTGGGGCCCAACGGTCCCTTGCCGCTGCACATGACCGAACGGGTGCGTGAGCGCAGCGAGTCGCGGCGCGACGACACGCTGGCGCACTTCATCGACCTGTTTCACCACCGCTACTTCAGCCACTTCTACCGGGCCTGGGCACAGGCGCAGTCGGCCGCCGGGCTGGACCGCGCCAACGACGAAACCTTCACCCGCTACATCGCACGCCTGGCCGGCGACGAACCGGCTGAAGTGCAGGGCAGTGCGCTGGCACCGCATGCGCGTTGGGCCGCCAGCGCGCACCGCATTCGCAGTGCGCGAGACCCCGATGGCCTGGTCAGCAGCCTGTCGCGCTATTTCGGCGTGCCCGTGCGGCTGTGCGAGTTCCAGCTGCACTGGGTGCCGCTGGACACGGTGGACCAGACGCAGCTCGACCATCCGCGCGCTTCCGGCGTGCTGGGCCAGGGCGCCGTGGCCGGCGAGTTCATCCCTGACCGCCAAAGCCGCTTCCGCCTGCAGATCGGCCCGCTCGATCTGCCCGGCTACCTGCGCCTGACGCCCGAAGGCGAAGGCAACGGCCAGGACCTGCCCGCCCTGGTGGAGCTGGTGCGCAGCTTCATCGGGCTGGAGTACGAGTGGGAGGTCGAGCTGCTGTTGCTGGCCGACTCGGCGCCCCCTTGCGTGCTGGGCGACGGCGCCTTGCTTGGCTGCTCGAGCTGGATGGGCAAGGACGAGCGACACGGCCGCCAACACGTCACCGGCCTGGTGATGCAGCCGGAGCGGTGCCTGCGCCCGGCCAGGCAGGCCGCCACCTGAACCGCACTTTTTGAACCCCAGGCTTGACCGCCATCGCGCCATGAGCAACCCCCTGCAAAAGATCATCCAGGCCGTCGCCCACGCGATGGCGCCCAGCCCCGTGCGCGTGGACGTGCCCAGCGAGTGGCTGGCGCCCATCAGCCCCGAGGCGCCCAGCGGCCCCTGGCTGGAATACGACCCCGAGTACGCGGTGCTGGCCGCGCGCCTGGCGCCGCGGGCCGACGTGCAGTACGGCAGGTTCAAGAACAGCGCCGCCGAGCCCGAGTGGACCGACATCGAGCGCGACGCCCGCCGCCTGATGCTGCGCAGCAAGGACATCACGGTGCTCATCTGGTGGGCGCGCTGCCGCACCCACCAGGCCGGCGCTGGTGGGTTGTTGCAGGGCCTCAGCGCGCTGCAGCAGGTGTGCGAACGCTTTGGTGACAGCCTGCACCCGCAACTGGTGATCGAGGGTGACCGCGACCCCCTGGTGCGGGCCAATGCGCTGGCGGCGCTGTGCGACCCCGAAGGCCTGCTCGACGACGTGCGCAACATCGTCATCGTCGGTAGCAGCGCGCACCGGCTCACGGTGCGCGACGTGGAGCGCGCCCTGGCCGTGCCGCGCCTGCCCACCGCGCCCGAGCCCGAGGCCGTGCAACGCCAGCTGCAGGACCTGCATCAGCGCCGCG
>NZ_CAXFDV010000509.1:0-4696 GCF_964001545.1 uncultured Aquincola sp. | reverse complement strand
CGCGCCGCGCTGGCCGAAAGCGAGGCCACGCTGGCCGAGGCGCAGGCCAATGCCGAGCGCGCCCGCCAGCTGCAGACCACCGGCGCCATCAGCGCCCAGCAGATCAACCAGTACCTGACGGCCGAGAAGACCGCCCAGGCCCGCCTGCTGGCCCAGCGCGCCCGGCTGCAGAGCGACCAGCTGCGCCTGGCCAAGACCACCATCACCGCGCCCGACGATGGGGTGATCTCGGCCCGGCTGGCCACGGTGGGTGCGGTGGCCGGCAATGGCCAGGAGCTGTTCCGCCTGATCCGCGGCGGCCGGCTGGAGTGGCGCGCCGAGGTGACGGCGGCCGAACTCTCGCAGCTGCGCCCGGGCATGAAGGCCACGCTGCAGCTGCCCGATGGCAGCAGCACCGCAGGCACCGTGCGCATGGTGGCGCCCACTGTCGATGCGCAGACGCGCAACGGCCTGGTGTACGTCGACCTGACCTCGGCGCAGGCCGGCGCCTCGTCCACCGTGCGCGCGGGCATGTTCTCGCGCGGCGAGTTCCAGCTGGGCGCCACGCCCGCGCTGGCCTTGCCGCAATCGGCGGTGGCGCTGCGCGATGGCTTCCAGTACGTGTTTGCGCTGGAAAGCCAGGTGGCCGGCAACGACTGGCGGGTGCGCCAGGTCAAGGTGCAGCTGGGCCGCCGCCTGGGCGACCAGGTGGAAGTGCTGGGCGGCCTCACCGCGCAGACCCGCGTGGTGGCGCAGGGCGTGGGCTTTCTCACCGATGGCGACATCGTCAGCGTGGTGAGTGCCGCGCCTGCAGCGCCGGCATCGGCCGCGTCCCGCTGAGCCCACTCGTCTAGACAAGCAGAGAAGCCCGTATGGCCATCAACGTCTCGTCCTGGTCGATCCGCAATCCCACGCCGGCCATCCTGCTGTTCGTCATGCTCACGCTGGCGGGGCTGATGTCGTTCCGGGCGATGAAGATCCAGAACTTCCCGGACATCGACCTGCCGATGGTGATCGTCACCGCCTCGCTGCCCGGCGCCTCGCCCGCGCAGCTGGAGACCGAGGTCGCCCGCAAGCTGGAAAACTCCATCGCCACGCTGCAGGACATCAAGCACATCTACACCTCGGTGTCCGATGGGCTGGTGAGCACCACGGTGGAGTTCCGGCTCGAGAAGAACACCCAGGAGGCGGTGGACGACGTGCGCGACGCGGTGGCCCGCATCCGCAGCGACCTGCCCGGCGAGTTGCGCGACCCGGTGATCTCCAAGATCAACCTCTCGGGCCTGCCCATCCTCACCTACACCGTCGCTTCCGGCCGCATGGACGACGAGGCGCTGTCCTGGTTCGTTGACCACGACGTGGCCAAGAGCATGCTCAGCGTGCCGGGCGTAGGCGCCGTCTCGCGCGTGGGCGGCGTCACCCGCCAGGTGGCGGTGGAGCTGGACCCGGCGCGCATGCTGGCCCTCAATGCCACCGCGGCCGACGTGTCGCGCCAGCTGCGCCAGGTGCAGCAGGAAGCCTCCGGCGGCCGCACCGACCTGGGCGGCGCCGAGCAATCGGTGCGCACCATCGCCACCGTGGCCACGGCCGAAGAACTGGCCCGCATGGAGGTGCCGCTGTCCGACGGCCGCCGCGTGCGGCTGGACCAGATTGCCAGCGTGCGCGACAGCGTGGCCGAGGTGCGCTCGGCCGCCTTCCTCAACGGCAAGCCGGTGGTGGGCTTCGAGATCACCCGCAGCCGCGGCGCGGGCGAGGTGGCGGTGGCCGACGGCGTGCGCGCCAGGCTGGAGACGCTGAAGGCCGCGCACCCCGACATCACCATCACCGAGGCCTTCAACTTCGTCGACCCGGTGGTCGAGAACTACGAGGGCTCGATGCGGCTGATGTACGAGGGCGCCATCCTGGCCGTCATCGTGGTGTGGCTGTTCCTGCGCGATTGGCGCGCCACCTTCGTGGCCGCGACGGCGCTGCCGCTGTCCATCCTGCCGGCGTTCGCGGGCATGCACCTGCTGGGCTTCAGCATCAACGTGGTCACGCTGCTGTCGCTGTCGCTGGTGGTGGGCATCCTGGTGGACGACGCCATCGTCGAGATCGAGAACATCATGCGCCACCTGCGCATGGGCAAGACGCCGTACCAGGCCGCGATGGAGGCGGCCGACGAGATCGGCCTGGCCGTCATCGCCACCACCTTCACGCTGATCGCGGTGTTCCTGCCCACGGCCTTCATGGGCGGCGTGCCGGGCAAGTTCTTCGTGCAGTTCGGCTGGACGGCCGCCATCGCGGTGTTCGCCTCGCTGGTGGTGGCGCGCATGCTCACGCCGATGATGTCGGCCTACATCCTGCGCGCCGGCCACCACGAAGAACGCGACGGCCGCGTGATGCGCGGCTACATGGCCACCGTGGGCTGGTGCCTGCGCCACCGCGTGCTCACCACGCTGATGACCATCGTGTTCTTCTTCGGCTCGCTGGGCCTGATGGGTCTGCTGTCCACCGGCTTCATGCCGCCCGACGACCTGTCGCAGACGCAGGTGAGCATCGAGCTGCCGCCCGGCGCCACGCTCAAGCAGACGGTGGCGGTGGCCGAGCAGGCACGCGAGATCGTGCAGCGCAACCCGCACACCCAGCTCATCTACACCGCGGTGGGCGGCGGCAGCTCGGGCGGCGACCCGTTTGCGCCGGCCGGCGCGGCCCAGGTGCGCAAGGCCACGCTCACCCTCAACATCACCCCGCGCAGCGAGCGGCCCGGCCTGCCCAAGCAGGCGGTGGAAGAACAGTACCGGCAGGCGCTGTCGGTGCTGCCGGGCGCGCGCTTCAAGGTGGGCCTGGGGTCGTCATCGGAGAAGTACGTGCTGGTGCTGGCCGGCGAAGACGGCGACACCCTGGCCGCCCATGCCAGCAAGGTGATGGCCGACCTGCGCACCATCCCCGGCATCGGCAACATCACCTCCACCGCCAGCCTGGTGCAGCCCGAGCTGATCGTGCGGCCCGATGCGGCGCGCGCCGCCGACCTGGGCGTCACTTCGGCCGCCATTGCCGACACGCTGCGGATCGCCACCGCGGGTGACTATGAGCAGAACCTGCCCAAGCTCAACCTGTCGCAGCGTCAGGTGCCGGTGCTGGTCAAGCTGAAGGACGAGGCCCGGCAAGACCCCGACCTGATCGCCCGCCTGGCCATTCCCGGCGCGCGCGGGCCGGTGATGCTGGGCAACGTGGCCGACATCAGCATGGGCAGCGGCCCGGCCGTCATCGGCCGCTACGACCGGCTGCGCAACATCAACTTCGAGATCGAGCTGAACCAGGTGCCGCTGGGCCAGGTGGAAAAGCAGGCGCTGGCCATGCCCAGCCTGCGCAACCTGCCGCCGGGCGTCATCGTCACCGCGGTGGGCGATGCCGAGGCGATGGGCGAGCTGTTCCAGAGCTTTGCGCTGGCCATGCTCACCGGCGTGCTGTGCATCTACATCGTGCTGGTGCTGCTGTTCAAGGACTTCGTGCAGCCGGTCACCATCCTGGCGGCGCTGGTGCTGTCGCTGCCGGGGGCGGCGCTGGCGCTGTTCATCACCCGCACCGCACTCACCATGCCGTCGATGATCGGCATGATCATGCTGATGGGCATCGCCACCAAGAACTCCATCCTGCTGGTGGAATACGCCATCGTGGCCCGCCGCGACCGTGGCATGACGCGTTGGGAAGCGCTGCTGGACGCCTGCCACAAGCGCGCCCGACCCATCGTGATGACCACGGTGGCCATGGGCGCCGGCATGCTGCCCATCGCGCTGGGCATCGGGGTCGACCCCAGCTTCCGCGCGCCGATGGCCATCGTGGTCATCGGCGGCTTGATCACCTCCACCTTCCTCAGCCTGCTGGTCATCCCGGTGGTGTTCACCTACGTGGACGACCTGGTCAACTTCCTGCGCAGGCACACTTTCAAGTCGCCGCAGGCCCGGCCCGCGGCTGCGGCCCAAACGCCGCCCATCGCGACGGAGCCCCGCCCATGAGCATCACCCCTGCAGCCCCTTCCACCTTCAACCCCGAGCCGGCCGCCCAGCGGCTGGCCGACGCCTGGCGCCGCCGCCACCGGCTGACCGAGCTACCGCCCGAAGAGCGGCCCGCCGACGTGCAGGCCGGCTACGCCATCCAGGCCGCGCTGCAGCGCCGCCTGGCCGACGGCTGCGCCGGCTGGAAGATCGCCGGCGCCAGCGTCAATGGCCTGAAGGCCGCGCCGCACGGCGCCCCGGTGTACGGCTACCTGCGTGAGCCCTGCGTGCACAAGTCGGGCGCGGTGCTGGCGGCGCCACCCAACGGCGCGCTCTTCACGGTGGAAGTGGAAGTGGCGGTGCGCTTCGGCCGCGCCTGCCAGCCGGCCACCGAGGCCTTCGACGCAACGGCCATGCTCGACGCCGCCTTCCTGGCGGTGGAGGTGGTGTGCAGCCGCTTCGTCGACCGCAAGGCCGTGGGCGTGCCCAGCTTCATCGGCGACAACGCCGGCTTCCATGCCTTCATCCTGGGCGACGAACTGCCGCAGGGGGTGGCCTCACCGCTGCTGCAGGCACCGGCCACCTTGCTGCACCACGGCGACGTGGTGGGCCCCGCGCTGGCCGGCGACGACCGCACCGACCCGCTGGTCTCGATGCAGCACTTCTGGCGCCATGCCGCCGAGCAGGTCCTGTCCATTCCGGCCGGCGCCATCGTCACCACCGGCACGCTGATCAAGCCCTGG
>NZ_CAXFDV010000508.1:0-2244 GCF_964001545.1 uncultured Aquincola sp. | reverse complement strand
GCGGCAACCCCGGGCGTGCGCAGCTATGCCGACATCGCGCCCACCGCCACGCCTCAAACGCTGCCGTTTGCGGGCACCAATGCGAGCTACACCTTCAGCCGCGAGGTGCCGGAAGAAACACGCTTTCCGTTCCGCGCCGTATCGGCGCAGGTGACGTGGCAAGACCGCCAGGGCCAGACCCATCCCGTGCGGCTGGACACCATCGTGGCGGGCATCGACCCGGCGCTCTCGGGTTACCTCAGCCTGACGCCGGACGGCCAGCCCACCGCGGTGCCGGCACGCAACAACCGCAGGCTGCCGTCCTGGATCCGCGATCTGGGTGATGGCCGCAGCGTGCTCAAGCCAAGCAACTCAGACACCACCGCCTGGGTCTTCGACAACCGCAGCGGCAGCATCGTCGCGCGCTGCGTGGTGCCGTCGGTACGCACCACCGCCACGTTGACGGCTGCCGACCTCACCGACTGCACCGCCTTGACGGTGCCCGGCCGGCTCATCACCGGTTATGTGTGGTTCTCGCTCACCTCACCGCCCAGCGCAGAGGCGCCGGTGGGCACCGCATTCGAACTGCATCCCGTGTTCGCCTTCGGCAGCACCAGCAACACCTCGGCGGAGTGCTACGACAGCGCCAACGGCACGGCGTCGGCCAACCCCATCCAGTACGTGTGCGCCGTGTTCCCCGGCCAGGCCGGCGCCCCGTGGTCGGGCTACCTGACGATGGCCTCGTCGGCCTTGTGGCGCGGTGACGACGCTCACTACACCTTGTGCCGCTACAGCGCCGACCTGGACCGCTCGGGCAGCATCAGCAACGACGAGCATCCGCTGGACTACGTCAACGTGACGCAGAACCTGCTGTACCAGAACTTCCTGGTCGTGCGACGCAGCGAGTCCTGCCCGGCAGGCACTGGCAACGGCACGACGGCCACCGCCCAGCACGACCCTCGCCCCGCCTGAGGCCCGCGGCCGCGCCGCCCGGGCGCCTGGCCGACAATCGCGGCATGGATGCTGCGGCCTTTCCTTTCTCCGACCTCGACCGCCACTGGATGCGCCAGGCGCTGGACATCGCGCACCAGTCCATCGGCCTATCGGACCCCAACCCGCGCGTGGGGTGTGTGCTGGCAGGTGAAGGCTGGCATGTGCTGGGTCACACACAGGCCGCCGGGTCGGCGCATGCCGAAGTGATGGCGCTGCGCGCCGCCGCCGCCGCCGGCCACGACCCGCGAGGCGCCACTGCCTACGTCAGCCTGGAGCCCTGCGCGCACCACGGCCGCACCCCGCCCTGCTGCGACGCCTTGATCGCCGCGGGCGTCGGCCGCGTGGTGGCCGCGATCGAAGACCCGTTTCCGCAGGTCAGCGGCCAGGGCATCGCCCGCCTGCGCGCGGCCGGTATCCGGGTGGACGTCGGCTTGCTGGGCGATGAGGCGCGGGCGCTGAACATCGGCTTTTTCTCGCGCATCCGCCGGGGCCGACCCTGGCTGCGGATGAAGATCGCGGCTTCGCTCGACGGGCGCACCGCGTTGATGAACGGGGCCAGCCAGTGGATCACCGGGCCCCAGGCCCGGGCCGACGGCCACGCCTGGCGCAAGCGCGCGGGCGCGGTGCTCACCGGTATCGGCACCGTGCGCGACGACGATCCGCGCCTGGACGTTCGGCTGGTGGCATCGGCCCGCCAACCGCTGCGGGTGGTGGTCGATTCGCGCCTGGAGATCGACCCGAAGGCGCGGGTGCTGCAGGCGCCGGGGCAGGCGCTGGTGTACACCGCGTCATCGCCGCCGGCGGCCGAACGCTTCGATCCCGCGGTGGTGGAAGTGGCCCGGTTGCCTGCCACCGCCAGCGGCAAGACCGACCTGGCGGCGCTGCTGGCCGACCTCGCTCGGCGGGGCATCAACGAGCTGCACGTCGAGGCCGGTCACCGGCTCAACGGCTCGTTTCTGCGCGAAGGGCTGGTGGACGAGTTGCTGGTGTACCTGGCGCCCAAGATGATGGGGTCCGGGCGGGACATGGCGGCCTTCGGCCCGCTGCAGGCGCTGGCCGAGGGGCTGGACTTCAAATTCCTGGAGGCCAGCCCCGTCGGCCCCGACCTGCGGCTGCGCCTGCGCGCCGCCGGCAGGGACGACTTCTGATCGGCCGGCAGTGCCATCGGCAACGCTGCCACAATCCCTGCATGTTCACCGGCATCATCAGCGGCGTCGGCCGCATCACCCAGGTTGAAGCACTCGGCACCGACGCCAGCCACGGCAAGCGGCT
>NZ_CAXFDV010000507.1:0-5591 GCF_964001545.1 uncultured Aquincola sp. | reverse complement strand
TCAAGGTGCTGTCGAGGTGGAAGCGGAAGGCGCGCGAGCGGTGGCTGTCGCCGAAGTCGGCGTCGGTGGCGTCGGCCCAGCCGTAGTTGCCACTCACGGCCTGGTTGCTGATGGTGGCGAAGCTGTCGGCTTGCAAGCTGCCGAAGTCGCGGCCGCCATAACCAATGTGGGCAGCGGCGGGCACGGAAGCGGCCGCAGCAGCGGCGAGAACGAACAGACGAGCGGAAGTCATGTCGATCGGCGATGAAAAAAGTGAGGAGGCGCAGGCGCACACCCGCCCGCTGCCCGGCCTCAGCGGCAGGCAGCGCGAAACAGGGGGCGATGACGGGGGTGGGGAGACCGGGGCGACGCGAGCCGGCCGCGCTGGGCTTCAGGCCTTCAGCGTCGGGGATGGCATCGGGGATGGCGTCGGTGGACCACGCACAGGCAGCGGCACGCTCGACTGCTCAGCAGTGAACGGACAGATGCAGAGGGTGGACCAGACCGGCGGACCGGTCTCAGGGGCAGCGAAGAAGGCTGCTCAGGCGCGCGCGGGCGGACCGCGAGGCGGCAGCGGCGCGGCGGTGGCCGCTGCCAGGCGTGCGGCCGGAATGGCCTGCATCACATAGGCCAGCGGCGACAGCGGCAGCACCTGGGGCACCACTGCAGCCGGCGGTGGTGCGCTGCCCAGGGTGCACAGCGGGCACTCAGTGCCATGGCCCTTCGCAAGCGATGCGTCGTCCTGACCATCGGCCAGCACGAGCTTGACGACGCCGGAGGCGCTGCACACCAGGTTCATGGCTTGCGGATGCAGCAGCGGCATCAAGGCCATGTTGAACACGACCACGACGAACGCAGCCAGCAACAGCCGGCAGGTCCAGGGGGCGTGGCGCAAGGCATTCATGGCGCACCGATTATGTGCTGCGTGTACGCCGTTCGTGAAGTACTTCCTGATAATAAGGATCCTCTTGCAGTTGTCTATGTAACTTCGCGCAGACGAGCCCGCGCGCGGGTGCCCGACGGGTTTTCACCAGTGCACGCCGGGAGCTTCTCCGTGGTGTGTGCAGCCACGGGCTGAGTAAGGTCGGCCTCACACACAGAGGCGGCCGTCAGCGGTCGCCCAGCAGGAGGCGTCCGTTGGCAAGCGATCAGGCCCGGGTGACGTGCGAGCGCACGACAAGTGGTGCACCGGCCATGCGCAAAGTGTTGGCAGTGGGCATCGGCCTGGCCTGGGCCACGGCCGGGCAGGCCCAATCGGGCGCGGCGGCCACCGCGCCGCCGGCGCCGCCCGAGGCCGCCGCCTCCAGCGCGCCGCTGCCCCGCGTGACGGTGACGGGCCGGCGGCCCATCGACGTGGGGCCGATGCCGGGGCTGATGGTCACCCGCGACCAGATACCGGCCAACGTGCAGACGGCCACCGGCCAGCAGATCCGCGCCTCACGGGCGCTGAACCTGGGCGACTACATGAACCAGGAGCTGCAGGGCGTCAGCGTCAACGACTACCAGGGCAACCCCTTCCAGCTGGACGTCAACTACCGCGGCTTCACCGCCAGCCCGCAGGTGGGCACGCCGCAGGGCCTGTCGGTGTTCTTCGACGGCATCCGCGTCAACGAGCCCTTCGGCGACGTCGTCAACTGGGACCTGATCCCCACCAACGCGATCGAGCGCTTCGACCTGTTTCCGGGCTCCAACCCGCTGTTCGGCCTCAACACGCTGGGCGGCGCCATCTCGGTGCGCAGCAAGACGGGCTTCAGCGCGCCGGGGCTGCAGGGGCAGCTGACGGCCGGCGCCTGGGGCCGGCGGCAGCTGCAGCTGTCGGGCGGCGCCAACGACGGCACGCTGGGCGGCTTCTTCGCGCTCACCCGCTTCCAGGAAGACGGCTGGCGCGACGATTCACCCTCGCGCGTGAACCAGCTCTTCGGCCGTGGCGACTGGCGCGGCGAAGCCGCATCGGCCTACGCCAGCATGCTGTATGCCGACAACCGGCTGGTGGGCAACGGCCTCATCCCCATCGACTTGTATAGACAACGGGCCGAGTCCGTCTTCACCTCGCCCGACGAGGCGCGCAACCGGGTGCTGCAGTTTTCGGTGGGTGGCCAGTTCGACCTCAGCGAGCGCGCCAACCTCACCGCGATGGCCTACCACCGCGACAGCCGCCGGCGCGGGCTCAATGGCGACATCTACGCCGGCTTCGACGACTTCGGCGACCGCGACATCAGCCCCGACGGCGTGGCCCGCAACGGCGCCACCCGCGGCGGCGGCTTCACCGGCCCCGGCGTGGTGGAGGGCACGCCGATCGGCCTGCTCACGCGCACCGACCTGGAACAGCGCAGCAACGGCCTGTCGCTGCAGTTCAACTGGAACCAGGAGCGCAACGCGATGATGCTGGGCGCCTCGCTGGACCGCAGCCACACCCGCTACGACATGTTCCAGCGGCTGGGGCTGATCGATGCGGCGCACCGGGTGTTCGCGGCGCCCGACCAGATCGACCCCGACTACTACGCCGCCGAGTTCGACGTGCCGGGCAACAACTTCGACGGCACCTCCACCACCCGCAGCCTGTTCTTCCAGGACACCTTCACGCCGGTGCCGCAGCTCACGCTCACCGCCGCCGCGCGCTACAACCACACCCACGTGGACAACACGCTGCTGGCCCGCAGCAGTGCCGGCCAGGTGCCGCTGCACGAGCTGCGCGAGTTCCGCGCGCCGGAATACACCGACGGCCAGGTGTTCCGCCGCACCCGCACGCAGGAAAGCTTCACCTACCGCTCGTTCAACCCCTCGCTGGGCATCAACTGGCGGCCCGTGCAAGACCTCAACCTCTTCGGCAACCTGAGCCGGGGCGCCCGCGCCCCCTCGGTGGTGGAGCTGGGCTGCGCCTTCGACCCCACGCCGGTGGAACGGGTGCCCGGCACGCCCAGCCTGGGCACCGCGCCGCGCAGCCTCACCGGCCCCGGCTGCAGCCTGCCCACCGCCTTGTCGGCCGACCCCTACCTGCCGCAGATCCGCGCCACCTCGGGTGAGCTGGGGCTGCGCCAGCGGCTGACCACCGACTGGGACTGGAACGTCAGCGTGTTCCGCACCGACCTGCGCAACGACATCTACTTCGTGGGCGTGGGCGATGGCCGCAGCTACTTCGACACCATCGGCAAGACGCGCCGCCAGGGCATGGAGCTGGGCCTCAACGGCCGCATGGGCCCGCTGGACCTGCGGGTGAACTACTCGTTCACCGACGCCACCTTCCAGTCGCGCTTCTACACGCTGAGCCCGCACAACAGCACCGCCGACTTCAACCAGAACTCGGCCTACGTGGGCGATACGCAGGTGATCGGCCAGGACGTGCTGCCCACGCCCAATGCCGCGCTCAACCGCGGCTACGGCACCTACCGCATGATCCGCATCGACCCCGGCGCACGCCTGCCCGGCATCCCGGCCCATGCGCTGAACCTGCATCTGGGCTGGCGGGTGGCGCCGGGCTGGAAGCTGGGCCTGGGCATGGTGGCCCGGTCGATGGCCTACATGCGCGGCAACGAGAACAACCTGCACCAGGGCGCCGGCACCGACCAGGAGATCGGCCGCTACTACTGCAGCCAGGCCGGCGGCTGCGACTTCAGCGGCTTCAGCCAGCTGCCGGTGCGCACCGGCCGCAGCTTCCGCAACTCGGGCAAGGTGCCGGGCTACGCGGTCTTCAACTTCGACGCCAGCGTGGAAGTCAGCCGCGGCTTCACCGCCTTCGTGCAGGTGACCAACCTGTTCGACCGCCAGTACTTCACCGCCGGGCGGCTGGGTGTCAACCCGTTCACGCCGGGCACCAACGGCAGCAACGGGCCCAGTGGCTGGAACTACAACTCCAGCGAATGGCAGAACACCTCGCTGGTGGCGCCCGGCGCGCCGCGCGGCGTGTTCGTGGGCTTCAGCTGGGATCTGGGCACCCCCGCCGCGGACCGCTGACGGTCCTGCCCCGGGCGCCTCGGCAGCGCCCATCTTCCAGGAGTACCCCGCATGAACCTTCGCAAACCCAGGCTGCCGCCCCGGCTGGCCGTGGCGCTGGCCCTGGCGGCCACGGCCGGCACCCCGTGGGCCGCCTCGCCCGGCTTCGTCACGCTGAGCGCCGATGGCGAGCGCGTGATGACCCGCTGCAACCCGCGCCACCTGGCCGCGCAGCAACGCTGCCGCGTGGCCAGCCTGCCGGGCGAAGCGGGCTACACCCTGGTGGCTTCGCGCAGCAGCGCGGTGGTGAAGAACGACGTGGTCATCGGCCAGCTGCTGGACCGGGTGTGGAAGCGCAACAGCGACGCCAGCTTCATCTTCGGCCTGCAGCTGCAGCTCAATGCCAATGCCTACGACCTGACGGGGCTGTCCTTCAACGCCAACGACGTGTTCCGCCAGGTGCGCGAAGACAAGGCAGTGGCCATCGCCTACTACCCCGGCAGCGCGCTCAAGGCGCTGAAAAAAGCCGGCCGCACGCTGCAGGGCCTGAACGAAGTGCCGCCGGTGGACGACGACGACGAAGATGCCGCCGGCGTGGCCGCGGTGGATGCCGCGGCCGATGCCCACAACGAACCCATCGACGACACCGGCCCGCGCCGGCCGCTGCGCAACAACGGCTGGGTGGACTTCCGCATCGATGCCAACGCGGCCGAGCCGCAGGGCCTCAGCAGCGCGCATTCGCCCTGGCTGCTGGTGCGCACCAAGGCACCGGCGGGCTATTCGGTCCGGCCCTTCGCCATCCGCCTGCTGAGCTCCGACTTTCCGGATGCTTCCCAGTTCACCGAGCTGTACCTGAGCGGCTACCAGCCCGACTGACGCAGCCACCACCAGGAGAACGAGCATGACCCTCAACCGCAAGCTCCCGCTGGCCGGCGCCGCGCTGGCCGCCACCTTGTTGCACCTGAGCGCGCACGGCGGCTTCGTCACCGTGCCGGTGCAGGCCGCCGGCACGCAGCCGCTGGTCGCCATCAACCCGAAGATCAACCTCGACACGCCCACCGAGACCCAGGACCGCGCCAACACGCTGGGCACCCTCACCGGCGCCGACATCGCCTCGGCGCTGCCGGCCGGCACCATCCTCAAGGCCAGCCGCACCGCGCCCATCGTGATCAACGGCGTGACCGTGGGCACGCTGCACGACCGCGTGTGGTGCGCCGGCAGCGGCAGCACCTGCAATGCCACCAACAGCTACACGCTGGGGCTGCGGGTGCAGCTCAACACCGCGGCCTGGAACCCTTCGGGCCAAAGCTTCGAGCTGAACGACCTCTTCCGCGCCATCCGCGCGGCGGTGGCGGCTGACGTGGCCTACTACCGCGGCTCGGCCAACCCGCTGCCCACCGCGGCGCCCTTCCCGGCCACACAGCCGGCGCCGGGCACCAACGTGGAAACCGCCTCCTCCTACAAGGACCTGGAAGTGGTGGGCCGCACGCTGCAAGGGCTGTTCGAGCCATCGGGCTCGGCCCAGTACGCAGCCAAGACCACCAACAACGGGTGGATCGATTTCCGGGTGGATGTGAACAAGAACGACCCGGACGTGGCCATTCCGTACTCGTACAACAGCGAATGGTCGCCCTGGCTGGTGGTGCGGCAGGTGTGCCCCAGCGGCTACAACGCCACGCCGC
>NZ_CAXFDV010000506.1:0-4594 GCF_964001545.1 uncultured Aquincola sp. | reverse complement strand
GCCGGTGTCGTGGAACACGAAGTAGGCCATCTGCGCAAAGGCCAGCGTGACCATGATGAAGTAGATGCCGCGGGTGCGCAGCCCCAGCAGCCCGACGAAGAGCGCATAGGCCGCGGCGCCGCCCATGGCCAGCGGCAGCAGCGTGGCGATGGAGCCGCCGCCATCGCCCGAGGCCAGCACGGTGACATAGGCGCCGATGCCGTAGAAGGCCGCATGCCCCAGGCTGACCAGGCCGGTGATGCCGACGACGAGCTGCAGGCTGAGCGCGAAGATCGACAGGATCATCACCTTCAGCAGCAGGTCGGTGAGGTAGGGCGTGAGCACCGGCGCCACGGCGGCCAGCGCGGCCAGCACGCCCAGCGCCGGCAGCATCGGCTTCCAGGCCGATGGACGGGGCGCGGCAGGCGGCAGGGTGGGTGCGGTGGCGGCCATGGTGGCGGGCGGGTGGGTGATGAGGTCGGGTTTCATGGTCACGCTCTGCGGCCCATCAGGCCCTCCGGGCGCCAGATCAGCACCACCGCCATCAGCAGGTACACGCCGATGCCGCTCAACTCGGCGAAGAACACCTTGCCGAAGGTGTCGACGAAGCCCACCAGCAGCGAAGCCACCAGCGCACCGGTGATGGAGCCGATGCCGCCGATGACCACCACCACGAAGCAGATGATGAGCACGCTGCCGCCCATGCCCGGGTACACGCTGGACATGGGCGCGGCGATCATGCCGGCCAGCGCCGCCAGCGCCACGCCGGCCGCGAACACGATGCGGTAGAGCCGCCGAATGTCGATGCCCAGGCCGCGCACCATGTCGCGGTTGCTGGCACCGGCGCGGATCATCATGCCCAGCCGGGTGCGGTTGACCACCGCATACAGCCCGATGGCCAGCACGATGCAGGCGGCCGACGCGAACAGCCGGTAGGTGGGGTAGCTCATCACGTCGCCCAGCGCGAAGCTGCCGGCCAGCCACTCCGGCGGCTTGACGCCGTGCACGTCGTTGCCCACCAGGATGGAGCGCAGCTCCTCGAACACCAGGATCAGGCCGTAGGTCATCAGCACCTGCTGCAGGTGTTCACGCTGGTACAGGTAGCTGTAGAAGGCCCATTCCAGGAAGTAGCCGAACACCGCCGCCAGCACGATGCCCACCGCCAGCATCACCAGGAACTGGTCGCCGAACAGCGGGCTGAGCGCAAACGCCATGTAGGCGCCCAGCATGTAGAAGCTGCCATGGGCCAGGTTGATGACGCCCATGATCCCGAAGATCAGCGTCAGCCCCGAGGCCAGCAGGAACAGCAGCAGGCCGTACTGCACGGCGTTCAGGCACTGAACGAGGAAGGTGGCGAGGTCCACGGCAGGCGCTCCGGCAGTGGGGTCAGAGCTTGCAGCCGCGGGCCGGGTCGCTGAGCGACTTGCTCGCGATGCCGACCACCTTGTTCTCCTTGCCCTCCACCTTGCGCAGATAGATGTCCTGCACCGGGTTGTGCGAGCGGGACAGCGTGAACGGGCCGCGCGGGCTGTCGATGCGGGCCTTTTCCAGCGCGGCCGCGAACTCGGCCTTCTTGCCGATGTCGCCCTTGACCGCCGCCAGGCCGGTGGCCAGCATCTGCGCGGCGTCGTAGCCCTGCACCGCGTACACGTCGGGCTGCATCTTGAACTGCTTGGCATAGGCCAGGCGGAAGCTGTTGTCGCGCGGCGTGTTCAAGCCGTCGGCATAGTGCAGCGTGGTCAGCACGCCCTGCGCCGCCTCGCCCTGCGCTTCCAGCGTGCCGTCGGTCAAGAAGCCCGAGCCGTAGAGCGGAATGGTCTTGTTCAGGCCCGCGGCCGCATAGTCCTTGACGAACTTGACCGCGCCGCCACCGGCGAAGAAGGCGAACACCGCATCGGGCTTGGCCGCCGCGATCTCGGTGAGCAGCGCCTGGAATTCCACGTTCGGGAAGGGCAGCGTCAGCTGCTTGGTGACCTTGCCGCCTTCCTTCTCGAAGCCTTCCTTGAAGGCATTGGTCATCTCCTCACCGGCCGCGTACTTCCAGGTGATGGTCATCGCGGTCTTCTTCTTTTCCTGCTTGGCCGCCACGGTGCCCATGCCGTAGCTGGACTGCCAGTTGGAGAACGAGCTGCGGAAGATGTTCTGCGCGCACATGGGGCCGGTGACCGCATCGGACCCGGCATTGGGCACGATGAGCACGGTGCCGCTTTCCTTGGCGGCGCGCGCCATGGCCATGGCCACGCCGCTGTGCACCGTGCCCACCAGCACGTCCACGTTGTCGCGCTTGATCAGCTTGTTGACGTTGTCGGTGGCCTTGGCAGGGTCGCTCTCGTCGTCCACCTTGAAGAACTCCACCTCGCGGCCGCCGAGCTTGCCGCCCTGCTCGTCCACATACAGCTTGAAGCCGTTCTCGATGGCCACGCCCAGCGCGGTGAAGGTGCCGCTGTAGGGCAGCATCAGCCCCACCTTGAGCTTGCCGGACTGGGCCTGCGCCAGCGATGAAGCCAGCAGCAGCGAAGCAGCCAGCGCCGGAATGGCGAATGCGGTCTTGCGGATCATGCTTGTCCCCTTGCGTTGTGGTGGCGGTGGTGTTGGATGAAGGCGTGGGCCGCTTCGATGACGGCCTCGGGCTGGTCACGGTGCGGCGAATGGCCGCAGGCGCGCAGCTCCAGCAGCTGCGTGGCCGGCAATTGCCGGCCAATGGCACGGATCTGGTCGAGCGTGCCGTACTCGTCGTCCACGCCCTGGATGGCCAGCACCGGCGCGGTGATCTGCGCCACTTCGGCTTCGATGTTCCAGGGGCGGAAGGCCGGGTCCAGCCAGATGCGGTTCCAGCCCCAGAAGGCGGAGTCGGCATCGTCGTGGTAACGGCCCAGCTTCTGCGGGAAGTCGGTGGTCAGGTAGGTCTGGCGGGCCACCTCGATGCTGGCCACCGACACGTCTTCCACGAACAGGTGCGGCGCCAGCACGATGGCGCCGGCCACCGGGTGGCGGGCCGCATGCAGCAGCGCGATGGAGCCGCCGTCGCTGTGGCCGAAGAGCCAGGGCGGCTGCCGCGTGGGGTCGATGTGCAGCGCCGCCAGCAGCGACGGCAGCAGCTCATGAGCCTGGCGGTGCATGAAGTCGGGCGCCCAGCGCTCATCGGCCGGGCGCGGCGTGGAACGGCCGTAGCCGGGCCGCGAATACACCAGCCCACGCAGGCCCGCGGCTTCGCACAGCCGCTGCGGGAAGTCCTTCCACATCGCCACCGAGCCCAGGCCCTCGTGCAGGAACACCACCAGCGGCGCATCGGCGCGGTCGACGCCCACCCACTGGTGCTCGATGCGCACGGTGCGGCCCTGCCAGGGCAGCTCGACGAAAACGCTGGCCGCCACGTGTCAGCCCTGCTGCTCACGCTCACGCAGGCGGAAGCGCTGGATCTTGCCGGTGGCGGTCTTGGGCAGCTCGTCGACGAACTCGATGAAGCGCGGGTACTTGTAGGGCGCCAGCCGGTCCTTGACGAAGGCCTTCAGCTCGGCCTCGGTCACCTGCTGGCCGGGCTTGAGCACCACGAAGGCCTTGGTCTTGGTCAGACCCTCGGCGTCCTGCTTGCCGATGACGGCGCTCTCCAGCACCGCGGGGTGCTGCATCAGCGTGGCTTCCACCTCGAAGGGCGAGACGTAGATGCCGCTGACCTTGAGCATGTCGTCGCTGCGGCCGGCATAGGTGTAGTAGCCGTCGGCATCGCGGCTGTACTTGTCGCCGCTCTTGGTCCAGCCGCCCTGGAAGGTGTCGCGGCTCTTGTCGCGCAGGCCCCAGTACATCAGCGCGGCGCTGGGCCCGCGGATGTAGAGGTCGCCCACCTCGCCATCGGGCACCGGGCGTCCGTCGTCGCCGCGCAGCTCGATCTCGTAGCCCTCCACCGGCCGGCCGGTGGTGCCGTAGCGCACGTCGCCCGGCCGGTTGCTCAGGAAGATGTGCAGCATCTCGGTGGAGCCGATGCCGTCGATGATCTCGCAGCCGAAGTGCTGCTTGAAGCGCTGGCCGATTTCGGCGGGCAAGGCCTCGCCCGCCGACGAGCACATGCGCAGCGCCACCGATTCCAAGCCCGGCAGCTCGGGCGAAGCCAGCATGCCGGCAAAGCCGGTGGGCGCACCGAAGAACACGGTGGGCCGCACGCCGGCCTGCGCCGGGGTGATGCCGGTCCAGCGGCGGAAGGTGGCGGCCGGCGTGGGCCGCTCGGCCATCAGCACCACGCTGGCACCCACGCTCAGCGGAAAGGTCAGCGCATTGCCCAGGCCATAGGCGAAGTACAGCTTGGCCGCCGAAAAGCAGACGTCGTCTTCGGTCAGGCCCAGCACCGGCTTGCCATACAGCTCGGCCGTCCAGAACGGGTTGCCGTGGGTATGCACCGTGCCCTTGGGCTTGCCGGTGGAACCCGATGAATACAGCCAGAAGCCCGGCTCGTCCGGCCCAGTGGGCGCGGGCCGCGCAGCGGGTTCGTGCCGGGCCAGCAGCGCCGCCAGGTCGTGCACGCGCGCGCCGTGCAGCTCGGCAGGCAACGGCGCTTCGGGGTGCGAGACCACGATGTGCCGCAGCTCATGCTCGCCCTGGGCCAGGGCCGCCTGCAGCACCG
>NZ_CAXFDV010000505.1:0-3579 GCF_964001545.1 uncultured Aquincola sp. | reverse complement strand
TGCACCACTTCGCGGCCGAAGGGCGTGAGTTCGCTGCGGCGGCCCACGCGGTCGAACAGCGGCTGGCCCAGTTCGCGCTCCAGCGCCTGCACGCTGCGGCTGAGCGCCGGCTGCGTGATGCAGATGACCTCCGCCGAGCGGGTGAAGGAGCCGGTTTCCGCCAGCGAGATGAGGTGGCGCAGCTGCACGAGCGTCATGGAAAACCCGCTGGTTGCATGAGTTTGAAGCATCTTAATCGGCTTTCCAATGCATTGGACGTTGGGTGTGGCGCTTCCTACGATGGGTTCGCGACGGGCCTTTCAACACCCACCGGTCCGGCGCCGCAGCCCCACCGCCCGGCCGCTGGCCTGCCTGCCGCCGCCGATCCTCAGCACCCTGCCACCGCCATCGCCATGACCACCCTCCACAGTCCCCTGGACGCCCGCACGACCGCCGCCACGGCCGGCACGGTGGCGCCCCGCACCCGCGTCGTCGCCGCCACCGTGGCCGGCAATGCGCTGGAGTTCTACGACTTCGTCACCTACGCCTTCTTCGCGGTGTACATCGGCCGCACCTTCTTTCCGGCCGACACGCCGCTGGCCAGCCTGCTCATGTCGGTGGCGGTGTTCGGCGTGGGCTTCGTCTCGCGGCCGCTGGGCGGCGTGCTCATCGGCGCCTATGCCGACCGCGCCGGCCGCAAGCCGGCGATGCTGCTGACCATCGGCCTCATCACCGTGGGCACGCTGGGGCTGGCGCTGACGCCCGGCCATGCGCAGATCGGCCTGGCCGCGCCGGTGATCGTGGTGCTGTGCCGGCTGGTGCAGGGCCTGGCGCTGGGCGGCGAGGTGGGGCCTTCCACCGCCTTCCTGATCGAGATCGCGCCGCCGCACCGGCGCGGCGCCTACGCCGGCTGGCAGCTGGCCAGCCAGGGCCTGGCCACGCTGGTGGCCGGCGGCGCCGGCCTGGCGGTGACCACCTGGCTGACGCCCGCGCAGGTGGAGTCGTGGGGCTGGCGCCTGCCCTTCGTGTTCGGCCTGCTGCTGCTGCCGGTGGCGGTGTACCTGCGCCGGCACATGACCGAATCGATGCATGCGCCCGCGGCCGGCGAGGCGGCCGGCTGGCCGCTGGTGTGGGCGCAGCGCCGCGTGATCGGCGTGGCGCTGCTGGTGGTGATGGGCGCCACCGTGGCCAACTACGTGGGCACCTTCATGACCACCTATGCCATCACCACGCTGAAGTTCGCGCCCGGCGTGGCCATGGGCGCCACGGTGATGGTGGGCGCCATCACGCTGGTGGGCGCCTTGCTGGGCGGCTGGCTCAGCGACCGCTGGGGCCGCCGCGCGGTGATGCTGTGGCCGCGCATCGGCACCGCGCTAGTGGCGGTGCCCGCCTTCAGCCTGCTGGTGGCCCATCCCACGCAGGGCATGCTGCTGGCCAGCACGGCGGTGCTGGCGCTGCTCACGGCCATCAGCGGATCGGCGTCCATCATCGCCATCCCCGAGCTGCTGCCCAAGGCGGTGCGGGCCACCGGGCTGTCCATCGCCTATGCGCTGGGGGTGACGGTGTTCGGCGGCACCACGCAGTTCATCGTCACCGCGCTGATCGCCAGCACCGGCAACCCCGCCGCGCCGGCCTGGTACGTGGCGGCCACCAGCGCCATGGCGGCGCTGGCCATCCTGGTGCTGCCCGAAAGCCGGGGCCGCGCGCTGCGGTAGCCGCCCTTGATGCAGCGCAAGGCGGCGGCGCGGGCGGTTTCTAGACTTGCCCGCACCGATTCACTGCCGGGTCCGGAGGCGACCATGAACACTCCCCCACGCGCCGATGCGCTGAACCTGCTGCTGCCCGACCTGCTGCGCCGGCTGTCGCACCCGTTGACCCTGGCCGACCCGCTGCCGCCGCAGATCCGGCTCGACCTGACCGAGAACGACCGCGACTACGAGGTGCGCGCCGAGCTTCCCGGGGCGCGCAAGGAAGACATCAGCATCACCATCGACGGCAGCTTCGTGTCCATCGCCGCGCAAGTGCATGGTGAGCACGAAGAGACCGACGCCGGCGGCCGCGTGCTGATCAAGGAGACGATGCGCGGCCGCGTCTCGCGCGGTTTTTCGCTGGCCCACGAAGTGGACGCCGGCCGCGTGGTGGCCCGCCTGCAGGACGGCGTGCTGCGCCTGACCCTGCCCAAGCGCGAAAGCAGCCGCAGCCGGACGATCGCGGTGCAGTGAGTCAGGCCAACTTCACCCGGTTGCGGCCTTCGTCCTTGGCGCGATAAAGCGCCCGGTCGGCCTGCTCGAACAGCGACTGCCGTTCATACGGCGGCGCATGCGCCAGGCCGATGCTCACCGTCACCCCGGTCAGGCCCGGCGCCAGGCCGGCCCAGTCGTGCCCGGCCACGCGGCGGCGCAGCCGTTCGCACACGTCCAGCGCCGCCTCGGCGCTGGTGTTGGGTAGCACGATCAGGAACTCCTCGCCGCCAATGCGCACGGCCACGTCTTCGCTGCGGGTGTTCTCGCGCAGCATCTGCGCCAGCGCCACCAGCACGCGGTCGCCCAGCCCATGGCCGAAGCGGTCGTTCACGCCCTTGAAGTGGTCCACGTCCACCATCGCCAGCGCCATCGGCCCGCCGCCGCGCACCGCCTGCTCCAGCAGGTCGGGCAGGCTGCGGTCGAGCTGCCGGCGGTTGCCCAGGCCGGTGAGCGCATCGCGCAGCGCCCGCGACTCGAACTCGTCGGCCCGCTGCCGCTCGGCCAAGGCCTGGCGGCGCAGGCGCTCGGCCTGCACCCGGGCCTGTTCCACCTCGGTGCGCGTGACCAGCAGCTGCGACTGGCTTTGCAGCTGGTTGATGGCGCGCCGCCGCTCCAGGTGCGCATAACACTCGAAGTGGCGCAGCGCGCCGCCCTCGTCGCCCAGCGCCTTCAGCGCGCGGTACAGGCCATGGTGCAGCCGCACCAGCGTGGCGGTGATGCCGGGGTTGCTTTCCTGCAGCAGCCGGCCCAGCGTGATGGCGGCCTGGGCCGGGCGGCCGGCCTGCAGGTGCAGCTCGGCCACGGTGCAGCGGATGCGGCAGGCCTGCGCCTGGTGGCCGCCTTCCAGCGCGCGCAGCAGCGCGGCGGTCAACCACTCCCAGGCTTCTTCGGCCTGGCCCAGGTGCACCAGCACCTCGCCCAGGTTGCCCCAGATCACCGCGTCGAAGGCGGCGTCGGCCGCTTCGCTGGCGATCTGCACCGCCTCGCGCGCATAGGCCACCGAGCGTTGCAGCACCGCCTGCACCTCCGCCTCGCCGGCCACGTCGCGCAGCAGGTAGTAGGCGCCGATGGTCACCGCGCACAGGTTGCTCAGCGTCTGCATGCGGTCGAAGGGCGTGCCGTGCGCGCGGGCGATGGCCAGTGCATCGGCCATCAGGCGCTCGGCCTGCCAGGGGTCGCCCATGCGCTCGAAGCAGGCGCCCAGCGCGGTCAGGGCAGGCACCTGGCGGCGCGGCACGTCGCTCGCGCGGGCGCGGGCGCAGCACTCCTGCGCGCAGGCCAGCGCCAGCTCGAAGCGGCCCAGCTCGCAGGCGCCCAGCGTCACCCAGCGCAGCAGGTCGTCGCGCCAGGCGCCGTG
>NZ_CAXFDV010000504.1:0-7536 GCF_964001545.1 uncultured Aquincola sp. | reverse complement strand
CGCACGTCGGCCTCGGTGGCCACGCCTTCTTCCAGCTTGGCGATGCGTTCGGCGTCGCAGCCGGCCAGCAGCAGCACGGCGGCCAGGCCCGCCGCCGCGGCCCACCGGCCCTTGAAGTTCCTGTGTGTCATGGGTGCCCCGGGTAAACTCTCAGGTTCTGCCCATTCTTGTCCACCGTGCCATGCCGCTCTTCTGGAAGCCCTACAAGTCCGACGTGACCCAGTTCATCGACTCGCTGAAGGAGAAGAAGCCCACGCTGGAAGCCGAGCAGCGCGCCGGCCGTGCCCTGCTGTGGGACCGCCCGATCGACCGCCAGGCGCAGACCGAATACCAGGAAGCCCGCGTCGCCCAGCAGCCCTACGTCTACCAGACCAAGGGCAAGTGACCGGGGCCAGCCCCCGACCGTCGCCGCCGATGACCGACGACATGCCGCCCAGCGGCGGGCCGCTGCCGCCACCGGCGCAGGAAGCGCCGCCGCACGTGGTCGACACGGTGGCCGTGGCGCGCCTGTATGGCGAGCCGCTGTTCGCGATGCCGCAGGATCTGTACATCCCGCCGGACGCGCTGGAAGTGTTCCTCGAGGCCTTCGAAGGCCCTCTGGACCTGCTGCTGTACCTGATCCGCAAGCAGAACTTCAACATCCTCGACATTCCGCTGGCCGACGTGACGCGCCAGTACCTGGCCTACGTCGAGCAGATCCGCAAGAGCAACCTGGAGCTGGCCAGCGAATACCTGCTGATGGCCGCGATGCTCATCGAGATCAAGAGCCGGATGCTGCTGCCGCCCAAGAAGTCGGCCGACGGGCATGAGCCCGAAGACCCGCGGGCCGAGCTGGTGCGCCGGCTGATCGAGTACGAGCAGATGAAGCTGGCCGCCTTCAAGCTCGATGCGCTGCCGGTGCTGGGCCGCGATTTCCTGCGGGCGCAGGTGACGATCGAGCAAAGCCTGAAGCCGCGCTTTCCCGATGTGTCGATCGACGAGCTGCGCGAGGCCTGGGCCGACATCCTCAAGCGCGCCAGGCTGAACCAGCACCACAAGATCAGCCGCGAGCAGCTGTCGGTGCGCGAGCACATGAGCATCGTGCTGCGCCGGCTGCAGGGCAAGCGCTTCGTTGAATTCGAGGAGCTGTTCGACGTGACCCGCGGCGCGCCGGTGCTGGTGGTCACCTTCATCGCGATGCTCGAGCTGGCGCGGGAGCGCCTGCTCGAGATCACCCAGGCCGAGGCCTTCGCGCCGATCTACGTACGCCTGGCCTACTCACCCAGCTAGAACAGGACCGTCACGCGGCCCGGCGCCTCGCCAGCCAGCCCACGGCTGCCAGGCCGCCCAGCATCAGCGCATAGGTCGACGGCTCGGGAATGGCGGCCACCGTGGCGGCCATGCCGGCGGCGATGAACTGGTGGCCGTAGGTGGTGGGGTGGATGCCATCCCAGAACAGCGAGGTGGCCGGATCGCAGCCCGCGAGCAGGCTGCCGCAGGCGCGCGTGGCGTTGCTGAAGGTGGCCGTCGTCGGGGAGCTGCCGGTCTGGGCCACCGCGTTGGTGAGCAGGCTGAACACGTCGAAGGTGGCGACCCCTTGCTCGCCCGCCAGCCGCGTGGCCAGCGCTCCGTTCATCTGCTGGGCCAGCAGGGTGCCGCCCGCCTGCGCCAGCGGGCCTGCCGCGTTGGCCAGGGGCGTGAGCCCGAGGTTGGGCGTGTTCCACACCACGATGTGGCGTGCGCCGGCCGCCTGCAGGTCGTCGACGATGCCGCCGACGTCGCTGGCGTAACTGTTCGCGGTGGTCAGCAGCGTGCTTTCCACGTTGGCGCCGGCCAGGATGGCGTCCAGCGCGTCAAAGCCGTTGTTGCCACCGCCCGCCACCACGTACAGCGCATGGGCAGACAGCTTGGCGCCGCTGGCCTTCAACGGCGCCAGCAGCATCTGCGCCTGGTCCTTCAGGCTGGGCGCATCGCCACCGCTGGTGCGGGCGCCGCCAAAGGCGTAGTTGTTGCCGCCGGCCAGCGAAGGCAGCGACGCACCCAGACCCAGGCTTTGCGACAGGTAGCTGGCCCATACCTTCCCGTTCGACAGCGTGCCGCTGGCGTAAGGCCGGTCGGGCACGTACGAGTTGCCGCTGATGAACTGCGTGGGGTCGGTGCCGACGGCCAGCGCCGCGTTGCCCACGTCTGACAGGCTGTCGCCCAGCACATACAGCCCGCTGAAGGCGGCGGCCGGCTGCGACAGGGTGGCCAGCCCCATCAGGGCGAGGGCCAGCGCCAGGGGGCGCTTGAAGAACTTGGCGCGTGAACGGTGCAGGGGCATGCGACTTCTCCCGGGTTTGAGGCGGCACTCTAGCCACAAGCCGGCGATCAACGCATCCCCAGCTTGAAAGCGATCATCGCCCGCAGCTTGTTGGGCAGCACCGGCTTGATGAGCAGGTGGAAGTCGTGCGTGGCCGATTCGTCTTCATGCCCGCCGAGGCTGCTGCCGGTGACCACGATGGCCGGCAGCTGGGCCTGCGGCCAGCGGGCGCGCAGCACGGCCAGTGCGTCCAGCCCGGTGGTGCCGGCCGGCAGCCGGTAGTCCACGATCAGCAGGTCGGGCTGCGGCGTGCCGGGCTGCGCGGTCCAGGCCTGCACCGCCTCCACCGTCTCGAAGGCGTCCACCTGCGCGCCCCAGGCCTGCAGCAGCACCACCAGGCCTTCGCGCACCGCGGCTTCGTCTTCCACCACCACCATGCGGCGGCCGTTGAGCGTCAGGCCCAGCGCGGCCTTGCTGCGGGTGATGTCGCGCTCGACCCGACGCTGCTCGATGCCCACCGGCAGTTCCAGGCTGAACACGGTGCCGCGGTCCACGCGGGAGCGCACCGTCAAAGGCGCCTGCAGCAGGTCGGCCAGCCGCTTGACGATGGCCAGGCCCAGACCCAGGCCCTTGCGGTGGTGGGCCTCCAGCGGACGGCTGGTGTGCACCTGGTAGAACTCTTCGAAGATGCGGGGCAGCGCCGCCTCGGACACGCCGATGCCGCTGTCCCACACCTGCACCAGCAGGCGCTGGCCGCGTTGCCGGCAGCTGACCAGCACGCCGCCGTCTTCGGTGTAGCGGATGGCGTTGCTCACCAGGTTGCGCAGGATGCGCTCGAGCAGCAGCGGGTCGGTGTGGGCCACGCGGTGGTCGCCATGGAAGCTCAGCGCCAGGCCCTTCTCGAAGGCCAGCGGCTCGAAGTGCAGCCGCAGCCGGGTGAACACCTCCTTCATGCGCACCGGGTGCGGGTTCACGTCCACGCCGCCGCTGTCGATGCGGGTGATGTCCAGCAGCTCGCCGAACAGGCCCTCCAGCGCGTCCACGCTTTCGTTGATGCTGTTGACCAGCGAGGCCACCTCGGGGTCGCGGATGCGCTGGCGCAAGGCCTCGGCGAACAGGCCCATCGCATGCAGCGGCTGGCGCAGGTCGTGGCTGGCCGCGGCAAAGAACTGGGTCTTGGCGCGGCTGGCGGCCTCGGCGGCGCGGCGGGCTTCGTCGGCAGCGGCCTTTTCCACCCGCAGCTGCGCGGCCAGCTGGTCGGTGCGGGCCTTGAGCGAGATGGCCTGCGCCAGCGCGCTGCGGTGGGTGCGGCCGATGACCAGCGTGGCCACGAAGATCACGCTCAGCACCAGCGCCAGTTGCCAGTGGAAGGGCTCGGACCGGTCGCTGACGATGCGGGCGATGGTGGGCACCAGGATCAGGCTGATGAAGGCGTTGAACACCTTGCCCTGGGTGACCAGCAGCTGCACCGCGCCCAGCGTGTAGGCATAGGCCACCAGGATCAGCGCCAGCCGGTGGTAAGGCGTGCCCAGGTGCCAGAACAGCCACACCGCGGCGCCCCATTGCGCGCCCTGCAGCAGCACCAGCACCACGTAGCTGCGCACCCAGCCCAGCAGCGTGGCGTCGTCCAGCGTGCCAGCCCGCTCGCGCTGGCGGTAGCGCCACCAGTGGCCCAGCCGCAGCAGCCACAGCAGCGTCACCGCGGCCACCCAGCCGCCCAGCACCGCCGGATGGGCCAGCGGGAAGAACACCCCCACCAG
The DNA here is from genome assembly GCF_964001545.1 of uncultured Aquincola sp. NCBI lineage: Bacteria > Pseudomonadati > Pseudomonadota > Betaproteobacteria > Burkholderiales > Sphaerotilaceae > Aquincola > uncultured Aquincola sp. The sequence continues at coordinate 3,495 of NZ_CAXFDV010000504.1, read as the reverse complement.
CACGCAGAAGCCGACGGCGTTGCCGGTGAGCGAGGCCGGGCTCTGGGCGATCAACGCCCGGATCTGGTCGGCCTTCATCCGCGACGATTCGGCTTCCAGGCCTGGAAGCTGGGCAGCTGGCCCTGCGTCATCTGGCTGACGGCCAGCACCGCCTGCGTGCGCGAGCTGACATTCAGCGCCCGCAGCACCGCGGCCACGTGGTCTTTCACGGTTTCCACCGACAGGTTCATTTCGCGCGCGATCAGCTTGTTGGGCTTGCCCTGCAGCAGCTGCGCCAGCACGTCGGCCTGGCGGGGCGTCAGGCCCAGCGAAGCGAAGGACGGCGCATGGCGCTGGAAGGGCGCGGCCTCGGCCGTCTCGCCGATGCGCATCACGTCGGGCACGGTGTCGGCCTCGGCATGGGCATCCTGGGGCGGCGTCGGCGCCGAGGCGCCGGCATCCATGCCCAGCGACATCGGCGGCACGAAGATGCCGCCCGACATCACCAGCCGCAGGGCTTCGAACAGCATGTCGTTGGACGCGCGCTTGGGCACGAAGCCCATCGCGCCCAGGTCGATGGCCTGGATCACGTCGCTGGCGCGGTCGGAGGCCGACACCACCACCACCGGCAGCGCCGGGTGGGCGCTGCGCAGCTCGCTGAGCACATCGAAGCCGTTGGCATCGCCCAGCTGCAGGTCCAGCAGCACCAGGTCGAACTCGGCATCGGTGACCAGCTGCTGGCGCAGGCCGGCCGCGCTGGCCACGCCGACCACGGTGACGTCGTCACCGAGTCCGCGGATCACGCCCTGCAGGGCAGACAGGATCAGGGGATGGTCGTCGACCAGCAGCACCTTCATGGCAGGCTCCTCGTGGCCGCCTTGCGGCGGCTTTCTGAGGGGGATGGTAGCTTGCCGGCGGCGGCGGCAACCCCCAGCCCGCCTAAGGCGGGCCCAGCTGAAACAGCCTGCGCATCTCGGGCGTGAGCCGCTCCGACGTCTGGCCAGCCCAATGGGTGAACGGCTCGAGCTCGGCGTGCTTGACGCGGGCCACCGGCAGCGGCAAACGCCGATCGCCCTTGACCAGGAATGCGCTGAAGCGCCGGAAGTCTTCGGGCACATGCACCTCGACCTGCGCCATGTCCTGATCGCCCGGCAACCAATCGTTGTCCTCCAGGGTGCGGCCGGGGAACACCTCTTCGAACGCGGCGCGCACCTCGCTCAGGTCGGCCTCGCTCACCGCGCGCTCGCGCAGTGAAAACGTGATCCACAAGTAGTGGCGCTGGCCATAACGGTCGTGGAACCAGAAGAAGGTGGTTTGCGGAATGCCGCGCAAGCGGTTGACTTGCGAGTAGGCGCCCATCTCCCACTGCCCCACGCTCTCCGCCTCCGCATTGCCCTGGTGGCTCTGCAGCTCGGTCACGCGCGAGACATTGCCGCTGAGCACATGGCGCCAGGGGTACTTCACCCGGATGTGCCGCATGTACCACATCGGATCGGGTCGCCATCCCGCCTTCACACGCTCGACGGTCTCGGGTTTCATCCGGTCGAGCGCCAGCCATCGGTCCTCAATCAGCGTGAAAGCACCAGCCGGCACGCTCGTGTTGTAGCTTTGGCGTGTCATGCCCTCGAGCACCCGGGCCCGATAAGCGCCCAGCTCCACCTGACTGCCCACGCCCCACACCCACAGCATCAAATGCCCATCGGGTGCAACGCCGATGCGCAAGTCCTCGTACCGTGGCGCCACTTCACCGTACCTGATCTCACGCGCCACGATCTTTGGCGCCTGCACGAACAACTCGAACAGGCGCTGCAACGGCAGCTCGGCATCCAGCCGGTAGAAGCGGTCCTCCAGGTAGTCGTAGTAGCTCAGCCGCAGCGTCTTGGGCAGGCGGGCACCCTCCATCGGCGTGCCACCCATCCCGAAGCTCCCGGCACCCCAGGCAGCCCCAAAGCCGGTGTAGAAGACGGCCACCGTTTTGCCGTCGGCATCCTTGAGCCAGTTGTTGCTGGTCAAAGTGCTCACGCTGCTGCTGTCCTTGGGGGCAAGGCCGTAGCGGCAGAACGATACCGTCCACTTCATGAAGGCGGTTTCCGGCGTGTCGTTATTCATGAACAGTCCTCGAAGAACCTGCGCGCGACCCGCGACACCTGTACTCATCAGGCCCACCGCCGCTGCACCCTGAAGCCAACGACGCCGGCCCCGCAGCTCAACCGGGCACATGTTGTCGCTCCAGTTCTGTGTCGTTCTTGTAGCGGGGTTGATTCGCGTAGTCGTCTCGCAGTGACAAGTGCAGGTAAGCACGTCGAAACGCTCGCGCCTTGTCTCGACCCAACAACTCCTCCAGCGAGCGGCTGGCGCGGGTACCACCGGCGGCAGCAAACACCCGCTGCCGGGCGAGCTCACGCAACTGAGCCTGGACCGCTGCAATGTCGGGCGTCCGTGCCTGCATGTCGGCCTTGAGCGATGCGGGATATAAGGTGGTCGTGCAACGCTCTGCCACATCCACCATCAAAGACAGGCCCGCCTTGTAATAGTCGCCTCCCACCTGCCGCTGGTGGCGGTACGGATGCAGCGCACCTGCGCTCAGGTCTTCGGAGGCATACCAGCCCTGCGCGTAGACGAAGGACTGGGGGCCCCGCACTGTTTGTCCAGTGCCATCTCCGTCGACCGTCTGCCTGGTCGGAGGCAACTCCACGGTCTCCGGCGGCTCGTCAGCCGCTGTGCCGGCCTTGTAGCCTCCCCCTACGTCGGAATGCGAGCCCGGAATGCCCAGCTCAAAGCCCATGGGCTGCCGGATGCCATCCACCGTCGTCTTCGCGCGGCAAGCGCTGTCAATGGTCGTCAATGCGAAGTGGCGGCGATATTCATCCATCGCCACCAACTGAAAGACACGGCGGGCGGAGTCATCGACAAACCGGAGACCAAGATCCTCCACGTCATTGGTGCGAACCGCGCCTTCGGCAGAGACTGTGTCGAAAAGACCGACGAAGTTCACCTGCACCAGGACGCGCCCCCATTCGTCCAGAAAGTGCTTGGCAATCTCCTCACGCTGCCGCAGCAAGCTCGCGAAATGGCGGGCCGTGGCAGCGCCGCGGCTGAAGCCGAACAGGTTGAGCTCAAGAATAGCGGGCGGATCATCATCGCCGCGTTTGCGTCTGAGGGCATTGATCAGCAAACCAAACGCCTGCTGGGCCCGCACCCGTATACCGGTATCGCCGGTACCCAGCGCCGCCCCCCTCAGGTTATCCGCTTGCAGGCGAGTGGTGCCCATGCCATCGATGTACACACCGAGGTCCGGCCCGTCAGGTTCCCGGCCCAAGGCCTCCCACATGCGCGCCACGTTGGACAAGCCGTTGTCGTAGCTGGTGTTCTCTCCGCCGTATTGCCGGCGGATGCCAGCGTCTTCGGTCGTGACGTTGTAGTAGTTGTTGAACGTGCCGTCGAAGAAGAGATTGACCTGCACCTTGTCGACTTCGACCACATGCTGCGTGTCTTCGCCCGGTGTCGTGACCGTCG
>NZ_CAXFDV010000503.1:0-12381 GCF_964001545.1 uncultured Aquincola sp. | reverse complement strand
CCGCCCGGCGTGCAGGCGCAGGTGGCGCGCGAGCTGGCGCTGATCCAGGAGCTGAAGTACGAGGCCTTTTTCCTGACCGTGCACGACGTGGTGCGCTTTGCGCGCAGCCGCGGCATCCTGTGCCAGGGCCGGGGCTCGGCGGCCAACTCGGCGGTGTGCTTCGCGCTGGGCATCACCGAGGTCGACCCCACCAAGACCACGCTGCTGTTCGAGCGCTTCATCTCGCGCGAACGGGACGAGCCGCCCGACATCGACGTCGACTTCGAGCATGAGCGGCGCGAGGAGGTCATCCAGTACATCTACCGCAAGTACGGCACCGAGCGCACCGCGCTGGCCGCGGCGCTGGCCACCTACCGCACCCGCGGCTCGGTGCGCGACGTGGGCAAGGCCCTGGGCATCGACGCCACGCAGGTGGACGCGCTGGCCCGTTCCTTCCAGTGGTTCGACGACCGCAGCCGCATGGCCGCCTCGGTGGCCGAAGCCGGGCTGCGCATGGACTCGCCCGTCACCCGCCGCTGGGTGGAGCTGGTGGAAACGCTGCGCGGCTTTCCGCGCCACCTGTCGCAGCACACAGGCGGCTTCGTCATCGCGCGCGACAAGCTGTCGCGGCTGGTGCCCATCGAAAACGCCGCGATGGTCGACCGCCGCGTCATCCAGTGGGACAAGGATGATCTGGAGTCGCTGGGCCTGCTGAAGGTGGACGTGCTGGCGCTGGGCATGCTCACCGCGCTGCGGCGCGCGCTCGACCTGCTGGGTGCCTGGCAGGGCCGGCGCTGGCGGCTGCAGGACATTCCGCAAGACTGCAGCACCACCTACGACATGATCTGCCGCGCCGACACCGTGGGCGTGTTCCAGATCGAAAGCCGCGCCCAGCAAAGCATGCTGCCGCGCCTGAAACCGCGGCGCCTGTACGACCTGGTGATCGAGGTGGCCATCGTGCGGCCCGGCCCCATCCAGGGCGGCATGGTGCATCCCTACCTGCTGCGCCGCGAGCAGCTGGCCGCCGGCCAACTGCCGCCTTCCCGCTACCCCGCGCTGGACGAAGCCCTGGGCCGCACGCTGGGCGTGCCCATCTTCCAGGAGCAGGTGATGCAGATCTGCATGATCGCCGCCGGCTTCACCCCCGGCGAAGCCGACCAGCTGCGCCGCGCGATGGCAGCCTGGCGGCGCGACGGCCAGGTCGACCGCTTCGAAAGCCGCATCGTGCAGGGCATGACCGACCGTGGCTACGACGAAGACTTCGCCCAGGCCATCTTCAAGCAGATCTGCGGCTTCGGCGAATACGGCTTCCCCGAGAGCCATGCCTTCAGCTTCGCCATCCTGGCCTACTTCAGCTGCTGGCTGAAGTGCCACCACCCGGCCATCTTTCTGGCCGCGATGCTCAACTCGCAGCCCATGGGCTTCTACCCGCCTTCGCAGCTGGTGCAGGACGCGCGCCGCCACGACGTGGAAGTGCGGCCGGTGGACGTGCTGCACAGCCACTGGGACTGCACGCTGGAAGCGCGCAGCGACGGCGGCCGTGCGCCCGCGGTGCGCCTGGGGCTGCGCATGGTCTCGTCCATGCAGGAAGAAGCGGCCCGCCGCATCGTCGAAGTGCGTGAACAGCAGCCCCTGGCCGACGTGGACGACCTGGCCCGCCGCGCCGGCCTGGACACGCGGTTGCTGCAGGCACTGGCGCGCGCCGATGCCTTGCGCGGCCTGGCCGGCCACCGCCGCCAGCAGCTGTGGGCGGCCGCCGGCCAGGCGCCGGCGCGTGCGCTGCTGGCCGATGCGCCGGTGCGCGAGGCCGCGCATGAGCAGCCGCAGCTGCCGCTGGCGCCCGAGGGCGAAGACATCCTGCTGGACTACGCGGCCACCGGCCTCACACTGCGGCGGCATCCGGTGGCGCTGCTGCGCGGCCGGCTGCAGGGCCGCGGCTGGCTCAGCGCCGAAGAACTGGGCCGGCTGCGAGGCGGCGCCCGCGCCTGGGCCTGCGGCATCGTCACCATGCGCCAGCAGCCCGAAACCGCCAAGGGCACCATCTTCGTCACGCTGGAAGACGAAACCGGCAGCGTCAACGTCATCGTGTGGAAGCACATCCGCGAGCGCCAGCGCAATGCCTTGCTGCGCTCACGCCTGCTGGCCGTGGCCGGCGAATGGCAGGTCTCGGCCGACGGCGTGCGCAACATGGTGGCGCGGCGCCTGGTGGACGTGACGCCCTGGCTGGGCGGCCTGAGCACCAGCTCGCGCGACTTCCATTGAACACAGCTTTGGGGGCTGCGGCAGTTACCATCGGCCGCCACGCCCGCCCGTTGGCGGGCCTTTCCTGTGACCCTTGCTGACCACCCCACGACCCGCCCGATGAGCTGCCGCATCTTCTGCATCGCCAACCAGAAGGGCGGCGTCGGCAAGACCACCACCACCGTCAACCTGGCGGCCGGCCTGGCCCTGGTGGGCCAGCGCGTGCTGGTGGTCGACCTCGATCCGCAGGGCAATGCCACCATGGGCTCGGGCATCGACAAGCGCGCGCTGCCCGCCAGCGTGTACGACGTGCTGCTGGAAAGCAGCAGCGTGGCCGAGGCGCGCCAGCGCAGCGACAAGGGCGGCTACGACGTGCTGGCCGCCAACCGCGAACTGGCCGGCGCCGAGGTGGAGCTGGTGGCGCTGGAACACCGCAACCTGCGGCTGCGCCAGGCCCTCAAGGCGGTGCAGGACGACTACGACTTCGTGCTGATCGACTGCCCGCCCTCGCTCAGCCTGCTCACCCTCAACGGCCTGTGCAGCGCCCACGGCGTGCTGGTGCCCATGCAGTGCGAGTACTTCGCGCTGGAAGGGCTGAGCGACCTGGTCAACACCATCAAGCAGGTGCATGCCAACCTCAACCGAGAGTTGCAGGTCATCGGCCTCTTGCGGGTGATGTTCGATCCGCGCATCACGCTGCAGCAGCAGGTCAGCGACCAGCTCAAGGCGCACTTCGGCGAAAAGGTGTTCGACACCGTGATCCCGCGCAACGTGCGGCTGGCCGAAGCGCCCAGCTACGGCCAGGCCGGCGTGGTGTTCGATCCGCAATCCAAGGGCGCGCAGGCCTACGTGGCCTTTGCGCGTGAGCTGGTCGACCGCGTGGCCCAGCTGCGGTGACCGAGCTCACGCTGCTCTCTCGCATCGAGGACGCCGGCCTCAACGCCAGCGCGCCGCCGCAGCAGCGCTGGATGGACGGCTGGCTGGTCCGTTTTTCACCCGGCAAGGCCAAGCGGGCGCGCTGCATCAACGCGGTGGCCGACGGCCGGCTGCCGCTGGCGCACAAGCTGCGGCTGGCGCAGGCGGTGTTCGACGAAGCCGGTCTGCCGCTGGTGCTGCGCATCACGCCCTTCACCCAGCCCGCCGGGCTGGACGCGCAGCTCGAAGCGCTGGGTCTGCATACCGAGGACGACACCCGGGTGATGGCCTGCCCCTCGCTGGCCGCGCTGCGGGCCTTGCCGCTGCCGGCCGGCAGCCGCTGGCAGCCGATGGACAGCGACGCATTCGCCGAGCTGATCGGCGACCTGCGCGGCTCACCGCCGGGCCAGCGCCAGGCCCATGCGCAGCGGCTGGCGCTGTCGCCGGTGCCGTTCGAGGCCTATGCCATCGTGCGAGAGGACGACGGCGCGGTGCTGGCCTGCGGCCAGTTCGCGCGAGAGGCCGACCTGGTGGGCCTGTACGACGTGTTCACCCCGCCCGAGCACCGCGGCCGCGGCCATGCCGCCGCGCTGTGCTCACGCCTGCTGGTGCAGGCCCGCGAGGCCGGCGCCGCCACCGGCTACCTGCAGGTGGAAGGCGACAACACCGCCGCCCGCCGCGTGTACCACCGCCTGGGCTTTGCCGACGGGTACAGCTACCACTACCGCACCACCGCCGCAGCCTAGGCGGCCGGGTGCTCCATCAAAGACCGAGGGACTCGTCCACGCCGAGGTGCACGTTCATGCACTGCACGGCGGCGCCGCTGGCGCCCTTGCCCAGGTTGTCCAGGCGGGCGATCAGCACCGCCTGCGTGTCGTGCGCAAACACGAACAGCTCGACGTTGTTGGTGTCGTTGGTGGCCTGCACGTCGAAGAAGCCGGCTTCCAGCGTGGCCGGATCGCGCAGCGGCATCACCTTGACGAAGCGCTCGCCTTCGTAGTGCGCGGCCAGCGCCGCATGCAGGCGCTCGGCGTTGGTGCCGGGGGCCAGCTGCTCGAAGTGCAGCGGCAGGCTCACCGCCAGGCCCTTGTAGAAGTTGCCGACGATGGGCAGGAACACCGGCTTGGTCGTCAAACCGGTGTGGGTCATCATCTCGGGGATGTGCTTGTGCGACAGCGTCAGGCCATACGGCCGCGGCGACAGCAGCTGGTCGTCGCCACCGGCTTGGTACTGCTCGATCATCTTCTTGCCGCCACCCGAATAGCCGGTGATGGACGTGGCCGACAGCGGCAGCGCCGCCGGCACCAGGCCGGCGTCCACCAGCGGGCGCACCAGCAGGATGAAGGCGCTGGCATGGCAGCCCGGGTTGGCGATGCGCTTGCTCTGGCGCAGCTTGTCGCGCTGGCCCCGGGCCAGCTCAGGCAGGCCGAAGGCCCAGGCCGGGTCGATGCGGTGCGCGGTGCTGGCGTCGATCAGGCAAGTGTTGGGGTTGGTGACCATGGCCGCCGCTTCGCGCGAGGCCTGGTCGGGCAGGCACAAGAAGGCGACGTCGGCCGCGTTCAGCAGGCGGGCGCGTTCGGCCGGGTCCTTGCGCTTGTCGGGGTCGATGCGCAGCAGCTCCACGTCGCTGCGCTTGGCGAGGTACTCATGGATGCGCAGGCCGGTGGTGCCTTCCTGTCCATCTACATAAACCTGATATGCCATTGTTGAGCCCTCACGCACAATCCACAGCCCTCAAGGATAAGGCAAGGACATGACGCCGGCATTTCGTGTACTGCTGCTTCCCGGATGGGAAAACTCCGGCCCCGACCACTGGCAGAGCCGATGGGAAGCGCGCCACGGCTACCAGCGTGTGGAACAGGACGACTGGCAGTGGCCCAAGCGCGGCGACTGGATGATGCGGCTGGAAGAAGAACTGCTGGCCTCGCCGCAGCCGGCGGTGCTGGTGGCCCACAGCCTGGGCTGCCTGCTGGTGGCGGCCTGGGCCGCGCACAGCCGCCACGCCGACCGCGTGGCCGGCGCCATGCTGGTGGCCCCGCCCGACGTCGAGCGCGCCGACATGCCGCCCAACCTCTACTCCTGGCGGCCGATCGAGCGCAAGCCCTTGCCCTTCCCGTCACTGGTGGTCTACAGCGAGGACGACCCCTTCTGCGAGCTGCGGGCGGTGCGCACCATGGTGGATGACTGGGAAGCGCAGTCCATCTCGGTGGGCGAGGCGGGGCACATCAATGGTGCGTCGGGCCTGGGCGAGTGGCCCGACGGCCTGTCGCTGTTGCGGGGCCTGCTGGCCACGGCGCGTAGCTGACAATCGCCCGATGGTCACCAAAAAGCAGAAGGGGCTCGGCCTCGGGCTCGAGGCATTGCTCGGCCCGCGCGTGAGCGACACACCCGCGGCGGTCGATGGCGCGCCGCGATCGCTCAAGCTCACGCAGTTGCGGCCCGGCAGATACCAGCCGCGCACGCGCATGGACGAAGGCTCGCTCTACGAGTTGGCCGAAAGCATCAAGTCGCAGGGCGTGATGCAGCCGGTGCTGGTGCGCCCGCTGGGCCCCGACGCCGCGGGTGACGGCGGCGCGCTGCCGCAGTACGAGATCATCGCCGGCGAACGCCGCTCGCGCGCCGCCCGCCTGGCCGGCCTGGACGAAGTGCCGGTGCTCGTCAAGGAGGTGCCGGACGAAGCCGCCGCCGTGATGGCGCTGATCGAGAACATCCAGCGCGAAGACCTCAATCCGCTGGAAGAAGCCCAGGGCCTGAAGCGCCTGGTCGATGAGTTCGGGCTCACCCACGAAGGCGCGGCGCAGGCGGTGGGCCGTTCGCGCAGCGCGGCCAGCAACCTGCTGCGCCTGCTCAACCTGGCGCCGCCGGTGCAGCAGCTGCTGATGGCCGGCGACCTGGACATGGGCCACGCCCGCGCACTGCTGCCGCTGGACGCGGCGCAGCAGATCCTGCATGCCAATGAAGTGGTGGCTCGCAAGCTGTCGGTGCGTGAAGCCGAACGCCTGGTGGCCCGCAGTGCCGCCAGTGGCGCCAACGGCAGCCGCACGCCTTCGCGCGCGAAGAAGGACAAGGCCCGCGACATCGTGCGGCTGGAAGAAGCCCTGGCCGACAAGCTGACCGCCGCGGTCGAGATCCGCGTGCTGCGCCGCACCGCGCGTGGCGAGCAGGGTGAGATCGCCATCTCCTTCGGCACGCTGGAAGAGTTGAACGGCCTGCTGGACAAGCTGGGCATCAGCGAGCGCTGACAGCGCCCCATTGCGCGTGGCGCCTGTCACGCGCTTGACCCACCTTGCCCCGCAGCCGGCGGGGATACCGCGGCAACCCGCATGCGCTGCGCCACTTTTGGGCGCACAGTGTTCACGACGTCAGCCGAAGTGCATCGCTTTGCGTTGTTGTAGGGAACGATGCACTTTGGTAGGGTGTCTCAACGGGGCGGGGCACAGAGCTTGCTCAACCCTCGCTGAGTTTGACGGGCTTACCACCCGCTTCTCAGCGCTTCATGTCTGTCCGGCATAGAGGAAGCTGAACACCGACGAGAACGAACGCCAGTGACCGGAAAGCTCTGATGGCGCCTGGGCCTGTCCAGCCGGGACTCCATCAGAACTTCCCAGACGACGGTGGGGTTGCGACCCGCCGACGCCTTCCTCACCAAGGAGGTCCGCATGGACGTGATCAGCAGCTTCGCCGCACGCTACGAACGCACCCGAGAAGAAGAACTCTCTCTGGAAGACTATCTGGCGGAGTGCAAGCGCAATCCGCTGGCCTATGCCACCGCTGCCGAGCGCATGCTCCGCGCCATCGGTGAGCCCCAGACGGTCGACACGCGCAACGATCCGCGCCTGTCGCGCCTGTTCGCCAACAAGGTCATCAAGGTCTACCCGGCCTTCGCCGAGTTTTACGGCATGGAAGACGCCATCGAGCAGGTGGTGTCGTACTTCCGCCATGCGGCCCAGGGCCTGGAAGAAAAGAAGCAGATTCTTTACCTGCTGGGCCCGGTGGGCGGCGGCAAGAGCTCCATCGCCGAACGCCTGAAGCAGCTGATGCAGGAAGTGCCGTTCTACGCCATCAAGGGCTCGCCGGTGAACGAGTCGCCGCTGGGGCTGTTCGACGTGGCCGAGGACGGGCCGATCCTGGAAAAGGAATACGGCATCCCGCGGCGCTACCTCAACCGCATCCTGTCGCCGTGGGCGGTCAAGCGGCTGGAAGAGTTCGGTGGGGATATCCGCAAGTTCAAGGTGGTCAAGCGCCACCCGTCCATCCTCAAGCAGATCGGCGTGGCCAAGACCGAGCCGGGCGACGAGAACAACCAGGACATCTCCAGCCTGGTGGGCAAGGTGGACATCCGCAAGCTCGAGACCTATGCCCAGGACGACCCCGACGCCTACAGCTACAGCGGCGGCCTGTGCCTGGCCAACCAGGGCCTGCTGGAATTCGTGGAAATGTTCAAGGCACCCATCAAGGTGCTGCACCCGCTGCTGACCGCCACGCAGGAAGGCAACTTCAAGGGCACCGAAGGCTTCGGCGCCATTCCGTTCGACGGCATCGTGCTGGCGCACAGCAACGAGAGCGAGTGGAAGACCTTCCGCAACAACAAGAACAACGAGGCCTTCCTCGACCGCATCTACATCGTCAAGGTGCCGTACTGCCTGCGGGTGAGCGAAGAGATCAAGATCTACGAGAAGCTGATCAAGGGCTCTTCGCTGGCCGAGGCCAAGTGCGCCCCCGGCACGCTGAAGATGATGAGCCAGTTCGCGGTGCTCACGCGGCTGAAGGAGCCGGAGAACTCGTCCCTCTTCAGCAAGATGCAGATCTACGACGGCGAGAACCTCAAGGACACCGACCCGCGCGCCAAGAGCTACGCCGAGTACCGCGACTATGCCGGCGTGGACGAAGGCATGAGCGGCATCTCCACCCGCTTCGCCTACAAGATCCTGTCCAAGGTCTTCAACTTCGACAGCACCGAAGTGGCGGCCAACCCGGTGCACCTGATGTACGTGCTGGAGCAGCAGATCGAGCGTGAGCAGTTCCCGGCCGAGGTGGAGCAGAAGTACCTGGCCTTCATCAAGGAGCACCTGGCCACGCGCTATGCCGAGTTCATCGGCAAGGAGATCCAGACCGCCTACCTGGAGAGCTACTCCGAGTACGGCCAGAACATCTTCGACCGCTACGTGACCTATGCCGACTACTGGATCCAGGACCACGAGTACCGCGACACCGACACCGGCGAGGTGTTCGACCGCAGCGCGCTGAACGCCGAGCTCGAGAAGATCGAGAAGCCGGCCGGCATTGCCAACCCGAAGGACTTCCGCAACGAGATCGTCAACTTCGTGTTGCGGGCGCGGGCCAACAACCAGGGCAAGAACCCGGTGTGGACCAGCTACGAGAAGCTGCGCACGGTGATCGAGAAGAAGATGTTCTCCAACACCGAGGAGCTGCTGCCGGTGATCAGCTTCAACGCCAAGGCCAGCGCCGACGAAGCCAAGAAGCACGAGGACTTCGTGACGCGCATGGTGGACAAGGGCTACACGCCCAAGCAGGTGCGCTTGCTCTGCGAGTGGTACCTCCGCGTTCGCAAGAGCAGCTGATCGATCAGCCTTCAAAAACCGACGGGATGGCACATGCTTCAGCAGATCATTGATCGGCGCTTATCGGGCAAGAACAAATCGATCGGCAACCGCGAGCGTTTCCTGCGTCGCTACAAGACGCAGATACGCGATGCGGTGCGCCGGGCGGTGGACCAGCGCGGCATCCGCGACATCGAGCGCAGCGAAGACATCACCATCCCGAAGAAGGACATCAGCGAACCCGTCTTCGGCCACGGTCAGGGCGGCAAGCGCGAGATGGTGCACCCGGGCAACCAGGACTACCTGCGCGGCGACCGCATCGAGCGGCCCAAGGGCGGTGGCGGTGGTGGCTCGGGCAGCGGCCAGGCCAGCGACCAGGGCGAGGGCAGCGACGACTTCGTGTTCACCTTGAGCAAGGAAGAGTTCATGCAGGTCTTCTTCGAAGACCTGGCCTTGCCGCACCTGGTGCGCACCCAGCTGGCCGAAACGCCGGAGTGGAAGAGCCACCGCGCCGGCTTCACCAGCGACGGCACGCCCAACAACCTGCACGTGGTGCGTTCGATGCGCGGCGCCATCGGCCGGCGCATCGCCATCGGCAGCGAATCGCGGCGCGAGCTGCGTGAGCTGGAAGAGCGCCTGCTGCAGATGAAGCTCGATGCCGCACCCGGCGACACCGTGGCAGGCGCCGCCATTGCTGAGGTGGAAGCGCAGATCCTGGAGCTGCGCACGCGCCTGGGCCGCATCCCCTACCTCGACCCGATCGACCTGCGCTTTCGCAACCGGGTGCGCGTGCCGGTGCCCAGCAGCAAGGCGGTGATGTTCTGCCTGATGGACGTCTCGGGCTCGATGGATGAATCGCGCAAGGACCTGGCCAAGCGCTTTTTCATCCTGCTGTACCTGTTCCTGACCAAGCACTACGAGAAGATCGACCTCGTCTTCATCCGCCACCACACGCAGGCGCAGGAAGTGGACGAGCACAACTTCTTCCATGCCACCGAGACTGGCGGCACGGTGGTGAGCAGCGCGCTGGTGCTGATGGAAGAAATCATCAAGGCCCGCTACAACCCCAGCGAATGGAACATCTACGGCGCGCAGGCCAGCGACGGCGACAACTGGCACCACGACAGCGGCCGCTGCCGTGAGCTGCTGAGCGAGAAGCTGCTGCCGCTGGTGCGCTACTTCGCCTATGTGCAGGTGGCCGAAGAAGAGCAGAACCTGTGGGAGGAGTACACGCAGCTTGCGCAAAGCCAGCGGCGCTTTGCGATGCGCAAGGCCACCGATGCGTCGCAGATCTACCCCGTGTTCCGTGACCTGTTCAAGAAGGAAGGCGTGCAGGAGGCGGCCTGACGGGCCGTTGCTTGCCATGCGACCCACCCATTGCTGAAGGCCCCGACATGAACGCCGTGCTCGCCCCCCGCTCCCCGCTGCGTCACATGGTGCCGCTGGCCCGCCGGCCTGCGCAGCCGCTGCCCGCGCCCAGCGACTGGTCGTTCGAGCTGATCGACCAGTACCACGAGGTGATCCGCCACACCGCCGAGCGCTATGGCCTGGACACCTACCCGAACCAGCTGGAGATCATCACCGCCGAGCAGATGATGGACGCCTATGCCTCCGTCGGCATGCCGGTGAACTACCGCCACTGGAGCTACGGCAAGGAGTTCATCTCCACCGAGAAGAACTACAAGCGCGGCCACATGGGCCTGGCGTATGAGATCGTCATCAACAGCAACCCCTGCATCAGCTACCTGATGGAGGAGAACACGATGGCGATGCAGGCGCTGGTGATCGCGCATGCGGCCTACGGCCACAACAGCTTCTTCAAGGGCAACTACCTGTTCCGCATGTGGACCGATGCGTCGTCGATCATCGACTACCTGGTCTATGCCAAGAACTATGTGGCCGAATGCGAAGAGCGCCATGGCCTGGAAACGGTGGAGGAGTTCATCGACTCCTGCCATGCGTTGGCCAACTATGGGGTCGACCGCTACCGCCGCCCCAGCCGCAAGAGCCTGGCCGAAGAACTGCGCGCCCGCAAGGACCGCGAGGCCTATGCGCAGCAGCAGGTCAACGACCTGTGGCGCACGCTGCCCAGGCGCGCGGACAAGCCCGAAGAAGCCGCCGAGCTGCGCCGCTTCCCGGATGAGCCGCAGGAGAACCTGCTGTACTTCATCGAGAAGAACGCGCCGCTGCTGGAGCCCTGGCAGCGCGAGATCGTGCGCATCGTGCGCAAGGTGGCGCAGTACTTCTACCCGCAGCGGCAGACGCAGGTGATGAACGAGGGCTGGGCCACCTTCTGGCACCACAAGCTGCTCAACACCATGTACGACGACGGCTATCTGACCGACGGCGTGATGATCGAGTGGCTGAAGTCGCACACCAACGTGATCTTCCAGCCGCCGGTGGGGCACCGGGCGTACAGCGGCATCAACCCCTATGCGCTGGGATTTGCGATGTACACCGACCTGAAGCGCGTGTGCGAGGCGCCCACCGACGAAGACCGCGAGTGGTTCCCCGAGATCGCGGGCAGCGACTGGCTGCCCACGCTGGACCATGCGATGCGCAACTTCAAGGACGAAAGCTTCATCGGCCAGTACCTGTCGCCGCGCGTGATGCGGGCCTTCCGCCTGTTCGCCATCACCGATGACGATACCGAGCCGACGCTGGAGGTATCGGCCATTCACGACGAGTCCGGCTACCGCAACCTGCGCGAGGCGATGTCGCGCCAGTATGACCTCGGCTCGCGCGAACCGAATATCCAGGTGTGGAGCGTGAACCTGCGCGGCGACCGTTCTCTGATGCTGCGGCACACACAGCACAACAACCGGCCGCTGCACGACGGCGCCTACGAAGTGCTGAAGCACGTCGCCCGGCTGTGGGGTTTCCCGGTGCATCTGGAAAGCGTGAATGGCCAGGGCTCGGTCGCACGGCGGTGGACGGTGGACCCGAGCACGACTTGACCGCTGTCATGCGAACTTCGTCACTGCGCTGATATCCTAGTTTTCATGCGTGCCGCGACCCGCCTCCTGCTGACCTTCATGCTGCTGCTGGCACTGCCCCTGCAGGGCTTTGCCGCGGCGGCGATGATCAGCTGCGCGCCGTCGCACCACGGACTGCCGACGATGGCGACCATGCACGACGACGCGGCCGCGCACGCACATCACGACGGCGGTGATCACGACCCCGCCGCAAGCCCTGCCCACGGCAAGCATGCCTGCAGCGCATGCGCCGCCTGCTGCATCGGCGGCGCCTTGATGCCGTCCGCGCTGCGGCTGCCGGACGATTTTTCGACGCACCTACGCCCGCTGCCGGCGCGCGTGACACCTCCCGCCTTCATCACCGAAGGCACCGAACGCCCGCCCAGACACGACCTCGCCTGACACCCGAAATCCGTCCACGGTGGGCGGAAATCGATACACCTGTCTCTCGCGAGGTCTTCATGTTCCATCTTTCCATCCGGATGCTGCTGGCAGCAGCGTCCGTCACCACGTCCGCCTGGGCGGCCGATCCGGCGGATCCGGCCGCCCCCACGCGACCGCTCGATCACCGCTCGGTATTCGATACCTACCGCGCCGGTAGCACGGGCGCTGTCGGCGACTGGCGTGAAGCCAACGACGCGGTCGGTCGTCAGGCCGGCGGCCACGCGCACGATCACGGCGGCGCAGCGGTCGCGCCGCCAGACCCGCAT
>NZ_CAXFDV010000502.1:0-2759 GCF_964001545.1 uncultured Aquincola sp. | reverse complement strand
CAAAAGGCACTGCTCTCACACTGGTTCTTACCAGCTGAGGCACCAAAAGATCTGCCGACGAGCTTCTGGCTTGTTCGGAACGCGCTTGTCGGCGAGGCCAAGGCGGTGATCGAGTCGATGAAGGCGCGCGGCGCGGCCGTGCCCATCCCGGTGGACGTGGTCACGGCCAAGGCCTTTGCGGCCGATGCGCCGGCCACCGTCAAGGCCGCCACCGACGTGGCCGACGACGACCTGATCCTCGACATCGGCCCGAAGACGGCCGACATGCTGGCCCAGCAGCTCAAGGCCGCCGGCACCATCGTGTGGAACGGCCCGGTGGGCGTGTTCGAGTTCGATGCCTTCGCCAAGGGCACCGAGACGGTGGCCAAGGCCATCGGCGAGAGCAGCGCCTTCAGCATCGCCGGCGGTGGCGACACGCTGGCGGCCATCGCCAAGTACGACGTGAAGGTGGGCTACATCTCCACCGGCGGCGGCGCCTTCCTGGAAGTGCTGGAAGGCAAGACGCTGCCCGCGTTCGAGATTCTGCAAAAGCGCGCCGCCGGCTGACGGCGCAGCCCCGGGGTGGGTCGCAGCAGGACGTGGCGCGGCCCGGGACGTCAACTCAAACATTCGCAGCGGGAATGCGGGCGGGCGCCGTTCGATCCGCAGTACCCTGCGAACCTTGCGTGAAGCTTGCAACGACTTCGCGCAGAGATCCCAGGAGACCCCATGGCTAAAGAACTGTCCCCGGCTGAGCAGGCACTGCGCGACGCCGCCTTCGAATACCACCGTGCCCCTTCGCGCGGCAAGATCTCGGTCACGCCGACCAAGGCGCTGCTGAACCAGCGCGACCTGTCGCTGGCCTACTCCCCGGGCGTCGCCTACCCCTGCCTGGCGATCGAGGAAGACCCGAACGCAGCTGCCGAATACACCTCGCGCGGCAACCTGGTGGGCGTGGTCACCAACGGCACCGCGGTGCTGGGCCTGGGCGACATCGGCCCGCTGGCCGCCAAGCCGGTGATGGAAGGCAAGGGGTGCCTCTTCAAGAAGTTCGCCGGTATCGACGTCTTCGACATCGAACTGGCCGAGAAGGACCCGGACAAGCTGATCGAGATCATCGCCGCGCTGGAGCCCACGCTCGGCGGCATCAACCTCGAGGACATCAAGGCGCCCGAGTGCTTCTACATCGAGAAGGCGCTGAAGGAGCGGATGAAGATCCCGGTCTTCCACGACGACCAGCACGGCACGGCCATCATCTCGGGCGCGGCGCTGCTCAACGGCCTGGAGCTGGTGGGCAAGAAGCTCAGCGAAGTCAAGCTGGTGGCCTCGGGCGCCGGCGCAGCCGCCATTGCCTGCCTGGACGTGATGGTGGGCCTGGGCGTGCCGCGCGACAACATCTTCGTGGTCGATTCGCGCGGCGTGATCCAGAGCGAGCGTGAAGACGCGCGCAATGGCAAGCTGGACGAAAGCAAGCAGCGCTACTGCCAGAAGACCAGCGCCCGCACGCTGGCCGACGTGGTCAAGGGCTGCGACGTGTTCCTGGGCTGCTCGGCCGCCGGCGTGCTGACGCCCGAGATGGTGAGCACCATGGGTCCCAAGCCGCTGATCCTGGCGCTGGCCAACCCCGAGCCCGAGATCCGCCCCGAGCTGGCGCTGGCCGCGCGGCCCGACTGCATCATCGCCACCGGCCGTTCGGACTATCCGAACCAGGTGAACAACGTGCTGTGCTTCCCGTACATCTTCCGGGGCGCACTGGACTGCGGGGCCACCCGCATCACCGAAGAGATGAAGCTGGCCTGCGTGCGCGAGATCGCTGCGCTGGCCAAGGCCGAGATCAGCGACGAGGTGGCCGCCGCCTACCCGGGCCAGGAGCTGCACTTCGGCCCCGAGTACATCATCCCCAAGCCCTTCGATTCGCGGCTGATCCTGCGCATCGCGCCGGCCGTGGCCGAGGCCGCCGCCGCCAGCGGCGTGGCCACCCGGCCCATCGCCGACATCGAGGCCTACCGCCAGTCGCTCACCCGCTTCGTCTACCAGACCGGCATGGTGATGCGCCCGGTGTTTGCCGCCGCCAAGGCGCAGCCGGCCCGCGTGGCCTATGCCGAAGGTGAGGACGAGCGCACCCTGCGCGCGGTGCAGATCGCGCTGGACGAAGGCCTGGCCCGTCCCATCCTGATCGGCCGCCCGTCGGTCATCTCGATGCGCATCGAGCGGGCCGGCCTGCGGCTCAAGCCCGGCGTCAACGTGGAGGTGGTCGACCCCGAGAACGACAACCGCTACCGCGCCTACTGGGAGGACTACCAGCGCCTGATGGGCCGCGAGGGCGTCACGCCCGACATGGCCAAGGCCGCGGTGCGCCGCTCCAACACGCTGATCGCCGCGATGATGGTGCGCCGGGGTGATGCCGACGCGATGCTGTGCGGCCTGGTGGGCCGCTTCGAGCACCACCTGGACCATGTGCGCGACCTGATCGGCCGCGCGCCCGGCGCCAACACCTTTGCCACGATGAACGGCGTGCTGCTGGAAAACCGCATGCTGTTCATCGCCGACACCTTCGTGAATGAAGAGCCCAGCAGCGAAGCGCTGGCCGAGATCGGCTCGATGGCGGCCGAAGAACTGCGCCGCTTCGGCGTGCCGCCCAAGGCGGCCTTCCTGTCGCACTCGATGTTCGGCTCCAGCACCCGGGCCTCGGCCAAGCGCATGCGCCGTGCCGCGGCGCTGTTCCGCGAGCAGAACCCCGACATCGAATGCGAAGGCGAGCTGCACGGCGACGCCGCGCT
>NZ_CAXFDV010000501.1:0-8224 GCF_964001545.1 uncultured Aquincola sp. | reverse complement strand
GGCACCTGCGCATCGAGTTCGTGGACATGCAGGGCCAGCTGATCGACACCAACCGCCGCACCGACGAAGCGCCGCCCGAACGGGCGCCCGCCTGGTTCGAGCGGCTGCTGGGCGCCCAGGAGGCAGCAGCGCCGGTGTCGCGGCCGGTCTGGTTCAGCGGCCAGGCGGTAGGTTGGCTGCGCATCACGCCCGACCCCACGGCCGAGATCGCCGAGATCTGGTCCGACGCCGCCGGCCAGCTGGCGCTGATCGCCGGGCTGTTCGTGCTGATCAACGGCGCGGTGTACTGGGCGGTGGGCCGGGCGCTGGCGCCGGTGCGGCAGATCCTGCAGGCGCTGGTGCGGCTGGAACAAGGCAGCCTGGCCACCCGGCTGCCGGCCTTCGACCTGCCGGAGCTGGCGCGCATCGGGCACCACTTCAACACCATGGCCGACCAGCTGCAGCAGACCATCACCGACAACCGCCGCCTGACGCAACGCATCGTGCGGCTGCAGGAGGACGAGCGCAAGGCGCTGGCGCGCGACCTGCACGACGAGATCGGCCAGTCGCTGACGGCGATGAGCGTGGAGGCCGCCGCCATCGAGCGCGCCGGCGACCTGGCCACCGCACGCCGCGGCGGCGGCGCCATCGCCGCCGTGTGCCGCCAGACCATGGCGCTGGTGCGCGACATGCTGCACCGCCTGCGGCCCGATGCGCTGGACCAGCTGGGCCTGCCCGCCGCGCTGCGCGACCTGGCCGAGCAATGGCGCAGCCGCAATCCGCACATCGTGTTCGCCACCGCCATCGAGGACGACGAGCTGGGCGAGCTGGACGAGGAGGTGGCGATGACGCTGTACCGCGCGGCGCAGGAGTGCCTGACCAATGCGCTGCGCCACGCCCGGCCCGGCTTCGTGGTGATGCGGCTGGGGCGGCTGGGGCGGCTGGGCGCCGACCACCGGCAGGTGGAGCTGGTGGTGCGCGACGACGGCCTGGGCTTCGACCTGCCCACGGCCGGCGGCGGCTACGGGCTGGCCGGCATGCGCGAGCGGGTGCACGGGCTGGGGGGTCAGGTGCAGGTGCACAGCGCACCCGGCGCCGGCACCACGGTGCGCGTGGCCCTGCCTTGCCGGGTGCAGGTGCCGGCATGACGGCGCCCCCGGGTCCGCACATCCTGCTGGCCGATGACCATGCCGTGCTGCGTGCCGGCCTGCGGCGGCTGTTTGAATCCGCAGGCCTGCGGGTGGTGGGTGAAGCCGAAACCGGTGAACAGGCCTGCCAGCTGCATGCCGAGCTGCAGCCGCACGTGCTGGTGATGGACTTGTCGATGCCGGGCATGGGCGGCATCGAGGCGCTGCGCCGGGTGCGCCAGCGCGATGCCAGGGCCCGCGTGGTCATCCTCTCGATGCATGAAAGCGCCACCTTCGCCACCCAGGCGCTGCGCGCCGGGGCGCTGGGCTACGTGGCCAAGTCGGCGGCGGCCGACGAGCTGATCGAAGCGGTGCAGCAGGCCGCGCAGGGCCGGGTGTTCATCAGCGCCGCCATTGCCCGGCAGATGGCCAGCAGCCGCAGGCCGCCCGGCACCGATCCGGCCACGCAGCTCAGCAGCCGCGAGTTCGAGATCTTCCGCCTGCTGGCCGAAGGCCAGGGCCTGGAGGCCATCGCCGCCCGGCTGCACATCAGCATGAAGACGGTGGCCAACCACCAGACCATGATCAAGCAGAAGCTGCGCGTGGGCACGCCCATCGAACTGGTGCGCCTGGCCCTGCAGCACGGGATCGTCGCGGGCTGAGGCGGGCGGGCGCCGGGCCCTGGCTGCGAGGGCTGAACACGCGAAGAGTCTTTGCACCGTCTTTACGGCCGTGCCGCTTCAATGGGGACCATGGACAGGAGGTTCGCCATGAAGTCTTGCAAGGTCTCACCGCGGTGGTCCCGGGGCCCGGCGGCCGCTCATGCCGAGCTGCGCGACCCGGAACCTTCAGCGGTGCCGACGTCGGCCTGGCCGCCGCGGCATCCGCTGGAGTCGATGCTGCTGAACCGCCGCCGACGCGCCCATGGCTGCACACACCGGTAGCCGTCACGCGCCGCACGGCGAGCCTCGCGCCCAGCAGCCGCCCCGGCCAGGCCGGCCCGACACCACGCCCGGCCCCGATGTCGTCGTGCGCGCCGCCGTGAGCGCCGACCTCCCCGGCCTGCTGCAGCTGGAGCAGCAGTCGTTCGACGGCGACCGCATTTCGCGCCGCAGCTGGCGCCGGCTGCTGCTCAGCCCGACGGCGCAGGTCTTCGTTGCGACGTCCGGCAGCTCGCCGGCCACGCCCCTGCTGGGCGCGGCGGTGCTGCTGCTGCGCAGTCGCAGTTCAGTGGCCCGGCTGTACTCCCTGGCCGTGGACCTCCATGCGCGCCGGATGGGCGTCGGCCACCGGCTGTTGACTCATGCGCTGCAGCAGGCCGTTGCCGCCGGGGCTGCCGTGATGTCGCTGGAAACGCGGGACGACAACGCAGCCGCGCAGGCGATGTTCAGGCGTCATGGCTTCAACCAGGTCGGGCACCGACCGGGCTACTACCACGATGGCGCGGGCGCCAGGGTGTTCCACCGCTCGTTGTGGAACCACGCCGTCGGCTTGCGCGTTGCGGCATCGCGGGCGCCCTTTCATCCGCAGACGCTGGACTTCACCTGCGGGCCCTGCGCCCTGCTGATGGCGATGGCGGCACTGGAGCCTGGCACCGCATTGACGCGCACCGCCGAAATCCGTCTGTGGCGCGAGGCGACCACGGTGTTCATGGCCTCCGGGCATGGCGGTTGTGGCCCCTTCGGCCTGGCGCTGGCCGCCTGTCGCCGCGGCTTCCAGGCCCAGGTCCATGCCCCCGATGGCGCCATGTTCGTCGACTCGGTACGCGATGCGCGCAAGAAGGCGGTGATCGACCTGGTGGAGTCCGACTTCAGGGCGGAGTTCGCGCGCTCGGGCTGCCGGTCCTCCGCCGCGCCGGTCACACCCGGCGTGCTCGCCGCCGCGCTCGCGGCGGGCGCGGTGCCCGTGGTGCTGATCAGCCTGTGGCGCCTGCATGGCGAAAAAGGCCCCCATTGGGTGGTCGTCACCGGGTTCGACGGCCATGTCTTCCGCATCCTCGATCCGATCTCGGACGCGCCCGCGGGCCTCGACCCCGGCGTGTCCGTCAGCGTCGAGGAGTTCAAGCGGATCACCCGCTACGGACGGCGCCGTCTGTCGGCAGCGGTCATTCTCTCGAAGGAACATCCACCTTGTCATCCGATCACCTCGTCGTTGTAGAAAAGCTCAGTGACTTCCGATGGACCGGCCAGGCCGCGCCTGCCGATACCGATGTGGTCACGGCCGAGGCCTTCATCGCGGAGATGCAGCAAGCACCTTCGGGCGCTGCGCGCCGGCCGCGCAAGATCATCAACCTGTGCCGCGAGTACGGCTACCTGAGCCTGGGCTACTACTGCTCGCTGCTGGCCGAAGCCCGCGGCGACCGGGTGACCCCCAGCGTCGAAACCATCCTGGACCTGTTGCAGCGGCATGCCCGCCAGGCCCTGCTGCCCCAGCTGGACCGGCTGGTCGGGGGCCTCGATGCGGTACCGCGGTCGGTGGACAGCCTGGCCTTGCATGTGTACTTCGGCCATGTGGACGACGCCGCGCTGAGCCAGCTCGCCCGCAAGGCCTTCGAGCTGTTCCGCTGCCCCTTGCTCGAGATCCAGCTCGAGCGCGCCGCGGGCTCGGCGCAATGGCATGTGGCGTCGGTCGAGTCGCTCGACCCGCGGGACGTGGACACGTCGCGCGACACGCTGTTCATCAGTGCGCTCACCGAGTTCACAAGGCGGCGGTGGCACCCTGCGCGCCCGGTGACCGCGCCGAAGATGGACCTGGCGATCCTCCATGACCCCGATGATCCGCTGCCGCCCTCCAGCACCAGGACGCTTCGCCACATGGCGGACATCGGCCGTGCGATGGGCATCGAGGTGGAGCTGATCCGCCGCCACGACTACTCGCGCCTGACGCAGTTCGACGCGCTGCTGATCCGCGAGACCACGGCCGTGCCGCACCACACGTTCAAGTTCGCCAGGAAGGCCGCTTCCGCGGGCATGCCGGTGATCGACGACCCCGGCTCCATCATGCGCTGCACCAACAAGGCCTACCTGGCCGAGCTGCTGCAGGGCCACGGCGTGGCGACGCCCCGCACGCGTCTGGTGAGCCGCCGCACGATGGCCCGGCTGGAGCGCGACATGCGGTATCCGGTGGTGCTGAAGGTGCCGGACGGCTCCTTCAGCCGCGACGTCAAGAAGGCCGATGACTTCGCGCAGTTCCAGGCGCTGGCGCTGTCCATGCTCAAGGAGTCCGAGATCGTGCTGGTGCAGGACTTCATGTACACCCCCTTCGACTGGCGCGTGGGCGTGCTCGACGGCCAGCCGCTGTTCGTCGCGCGATACCACATGGTGCGCGACCACTGGCAGATCATGCAGCACGCCGCCGTCGGCGGCGCCACCGAGGGTCGCACCGAGGCGGTGGCGGTGCAGCGCACGCCGCACCGGGTGCTCGAGACGGCCATCCGCGCGGCGGCGCTGATCGGTGATGGCTTTTATGGCGTCGACCTGAAGGAAACGCCCGAAGGCGTCTTCGTGATCGAAGTGAACGACAACCCGAATCTGGATGTCGGCGCCGAAGACCAGGTGCTGGGCGATGAGCTCTACCGCCGGCTGCTGGGGCATCTGCACAGCCTCTTCGAGGCGCGAGGCGCAAGCGGTGCTGCCGGCCGCCCGGACGCGAAGGCCTTGCCGACGGCGCTGCCCATCCTGGCAGCGCAGCAGGCCTAGGCAGTCACCAGCCGGTAGCCCACGCCCAGCTCCGTCACGATGTGGCGGGGTTGGGCAGGCTGGTCCTCGAGCTTGTGCCGCAGGTTGCCCATGTACACCCGCAGGTACTGCGTGCTTTCCACGTGGCTGGGGCCCCAGACTTCACGCAACAGCTGTCGGTGCGTGATGACACGGTCCGCATGGGCCACCAAGGCCGCCAGCAGCCGAAACTCGATGGGCGTCAGATGCACCTCGACATCCTGCTTGCGCACCACGCGGCCCACCAGGTCCACCGCCACGTCGCCGAAGCGCAGCACGGTGCTGCCAGGGGTCTGCGCGACGCGCAGCCGGCGCAGCACCGCCCGCGTGCGCGCCAGCAGTTCATGCACACCCACCGGCTTGGTCACGTAGTCGTCGGCACCGGCGTCCAGCGCCTCCACTTTCCCGGCCTCCTGGGTGCGCGCCGACAGCACGATGACCGGCACGGTCGACCAGCCTCGCAGGGTGCGGATGAACTGCACGCCGTCGCCGTCGGGCAGGCCCAGGTCGGCGATGACCAGATCCGGCCGCCGCGTGCCGGCTTCGATGAGGCCGCGCTGCACCGTGGCCGCCTCGTGCACGTGCCAGCCTTCCGAAGCCAGCGAGCTGCGCACGAACTGGCGGATCGCGTCGTCGTCCTCAACGATCAGGACGACGGGTGGGGCGGTGGGCATGGTGCACTGTCCGCAAGCGCCTGTGCGTCCACCGCCGGATCGATGGTCGGCGGCGTGCCGCGCGGCAGGCTGAAGATGAAGGTCGCCCCGGTGGGCGGCGTCGATTCGACCCAGATGCGCCCGCCGTGCGCCTCGACGATGGCGCGGCAGATCGACAGCCCGAGGCCCACGCCGGGCGTGGCCGATTCGGAGGTGCCCCGCGTGAACTTCTCGAAGATCGCGTCCTCCCTGCCCTTGGGCACACCCGGTCCATGGTCGCGCACGTGCACACGAACCTCCTGCGCCTCGGCGCGCACATGGACCTCCACCGGCGAGCCGGCCGGGGTGTACTTGGCCACGTTCTCGAGCAGGTTGGCCAGCACGCGCTCGATCAACACCGCATCGCAGGCCACCAGCGGCACGTCGGCATCGACCCTGGCCTGCAAGGGCCGCCCCGCCAGCAGGGCGCGCTCCGCGTTCAATGCGCCGCCCACGATCTCTTCCATCGACTGCCACTCCACCCGCAGCCGGATCTCGCCGCTCTGGATGCGTGCCATGTCGAGCAGGTTGGTCACCATGTCGGCCATGCGCATGGCCTTCTCGCCCAGGCTGGCGGCCAGCTCCGACTGGAACGGGCTCAACGGCGGCTGGCTGGCCGCCAGCGTCTGCGCCGTGCCCACCAGCGCAGCCAGCGGCGTGCGCAGGTCGTGCGACAGCGCGGCCAGCAGCGAATTGCGCAGGCGCTCGGATTCCATCTGCACCGTCGCCCCCTGCGCCACCTCGATGTAGTGCACCCGTTCCAAGGCCATCGCGGTCAGCGCGGCGAAGGTTTCCAGCTGCTGCCGTTGTTCAGGGATCAGCAGGAAGCGGGGCTCCTCGGGCTGGACGGCCAGCACGCCGCGTGAGCGCATCGTGGCCTTCAGCGGCAGGTACAGCCAGGCGCTGCCGGCCAGCGTGTCGGTGTTCAGGCCGGCCGCCTGCTGGTGGTCCAGCGTCCACTGCGCGGTGCCCAGGTCGAGGCCCGGCGGGTGGCCGGCGGGCGGCTGCAGGCGATCGTTGAGGTCCAGCACGAAGATGGCCACCTGGGCGCGGAACTCGCGCGAGATCACCGCGCAGGCCACTTCCACCGCCTGCTCCTGCGTGAGCATGTTCGACAGGTCGCGGGCCGCCTCGAACAGGGCGCGTGAACGGGCCTCGCGGTGGCGGGCCACACGGGCCTCGAAACGCAGCCCGGCCGTCAACTGCCCCGTGACCAGCCCGACCACCAGCATCACCGCGAAGGTCAGCAGGTACTGCACGTCGGACACGGCGAAGGACAGGCGCGGCGCCACGAAAAAGTAGTCGAAGGCGGCCACGTTCAGAAAGGCCGCGAGCACCGCAGGGCCCCGACCCAGCCCCACCGCCACGCCAACCACCGCCAGCAGGAACACCATCACGATGTTGGCCAGGTCGAAGTAGGGCACGAGCAGGTGCGTCAGCAACGTGGTGGCTGCACAAGCCCCCGCGGCGATGGCATAGCGGCGCAACGCGCGTGCCAGCGCGCCGTCCCGCACCTGCGGCTCCGGCGGTCGGGCGGGCGGCGATCGACGCCGACCCGATTCGCCCACCTCGAAGCGGTCGATGTCGGGCGCCAGCGCCGTGATGGCGGGCCCCAGCGTGCGCCGGGGCCACCACGACGGCAGCCAGGCCGGCGGGCGGGCATGCCCCAGGACCAGCTTGGACAGGTTGTGCTGCCGCGCATGGTCGACCAGCGTCCGGGCGACGCCCTGCGCGGACAGCACCGCGGTGCGCGCGCCCAGGTCCTGCGCCAGCTTGACGGTCTGCAGGATGCCTTCGCGCCGCCGCCCGTCCAGCCGTTGCAGGGCCGGCGTTTCCACATACACGGCGTGCCAGGTCACTGCCAGCTGCTGGGCCAGCAGGGCCGCGCTGCGCACCACATGTTCGGCGCCCTCTTCGGGCCCGATGCAGCACAGCAGCGCACCTTCGGTCTTCCACACCTGCGCGATGGCGCGGTCGGTGCGCCAGGCCTGCACGTCGTCTTCCACGCGGTCGGCGGTACGCCGCAAGGCCAGTTCGCGCAGGGCCATCAGGTTGCCCTTGCGGAAGAAGCTGCGGGCGGCGCGCTCGGCCTGCACCGGCAGGTAGACCTTGCCCGCGGCCAGGCGCTCGATCAGCTCGTCGGCGGTGGTGTCCACCAGCACCACCTCGTCGGCCTTGTCGAAGAAGGTGTCGGGCAGCGTCTCGCGCACCACGATGCCGGTGATGCCGCCCACCACGTCGTTCAGGCTTTCCAGGTGCTGCACGTTGAGCGTGCTGTACACGTCGATGCCGGCGGCCAGCAGCTCTTCCACGTCCTGCCAGCGCTTGGGATGGCGCGAGCCGGCCACGTTGGAATGGGCCAGTTCGTCGACCAGCACCAGCGCCGGCCGGCGCGCCAGCGCGGCGTCCAGGTCGAACTCGGCCAAGCGCTTGCCGCGGTAGTCGATCTGCGCCGGCGGCAGCACCGGCAGGCCTTCCAGCAGCGCTGCGGTTTCGCTGCGGCCATGGGTTTCCACCACGCCGGCCAGTACGTCCACGCCTTCGGACAGCAGCTTGCGCGCGGCCACCAGCATCGCGTAGGTCTTGCCCACGCCGGCGGAAGAGCCGAAGTAGATGCGCAGGTGGCCACGCGCCGCGGAGGCTTCTTCGTGCCGGATCTGCGCCAGCAGCGCATCAGGGTCGGGGCGTTGTTCGTCGGTCATGGAATGCG
>NZ_CAXFDV010000500.1:0-4500 GCF_964001545.1 uncultured Aquincola sp. | reverse complement strand
GGGTAGCTGGCGTAAGGGGGGGTCGGCCACTTGAAAGGCTCATAAGCCGGACCCCGGTCGGGGGCCAGGTCGGCCGGCACCGTGTCTTGCATCGAAAACTCGAGCGGCGGCAGGGAAAGATCAGACATCGGGTGTCCTTGTGGCACGAGGATGCGCCGGGGGGGAACACACCGGCACGCCCCTGCATGCTAGGCAAGGGGGCGTGCGTCGAAGGGCCGAATAGCAGGGCCGCGGGCCCCTAATTGACGACGGGCGGCACTGCCGAGCCGTCCGCCCCCATCACCACGTCGGGCAGCCAGGTCACCACCTGCGGAAACACCGTGATGACGACGATGCACACCACCAGGCAGCCGAAGAAGGGCAGGGCGGCGCGGGCGATGGTGTTGCTGTCCTTGCCCGTCATGTTCTGCAGCACGAAGAGGTTGAAGCCCACGGGCGGCGTGACCTCGGCAATCTCGACCAGCAGCACCACGAAAATGCCGAACCACACCAGGTCGAAGCCGGCCTTCTGGATCATCGGCAGCACCACGGCGGAGGTGAGGACGATCATCGAGATGCCGTCCAGCGCGGTGCCCAGCACCAGGTACACGCCCACCAGCACCGCGATGAGCGCATAGGAGCTGAGCTGCAGGCTGTCCACCCATTCGGCCAGCTCGCGCGGAATGCCGGTGAAGGCCATGGTCTTGGTGAGGAACGAGGCCCCCGCCAGGATGAACATGATCATGCAGCTGGTGCGGGTGGCGCCCATCAGCCCGTCGGCGAAGTTGCGCCAGGTGAGGCTGCGGCCCCAGACGGCCAATGCCAGCGAGCCGGCCACGCCGTAGGCCGCGCATTCGGTGGCGGTGGCGTAGCCGGCGATCAGCACCCAGCAGATGAAGACGATGAGCAAGGTGCAGGGGATCAGCTGGCCCGAGCGGCGGATCTTCTCGAGGAACGGCGTGGGCGGGTCGGCCGCCGGCACCTGGTCGGCATGGCGGATGCTCCACCAGGCGATGTAGCCCGAGAACAGCGCCATCAGGATGGCGCTGGGAATGAAGCCGGCCAGGAAGATGCGGATGATGGACGCATCGGCCGCCACTGCATACACCACCATGGTGATGGACGGCGGGATCAGGATGCCCAGGGTGCCCGCGGTGGCCAGCGAGCCCAGCGCCAGCCGTTCGGAATAGCCCCGCCGCTGCAGCTCGGGCAGGGCCACCTTGGCGATGGTGGCGCAGGTGGCCGCCGACGAACCCGAGACCGAGCCGAAGATGCCGCAGCCCAGCACCGTGGTGTGCATCAGCCGCCCGGGCACGCGGTTGAGCCAGGGCCGCAGGCCCTCGAACATCTCTTCCGACAGCTTGGTGCGAAACAGGATCTCGCCCATCCAGATGAACAGCGGCAGCGCCGCCAGCTCCCAGCTGGCATTCGATTCCCAGAAGGCCGAGAACAGGTTCTTGGCCGGTTGCGTGCTGGTGAAGAAGGCCTGGCCCACCCAGCCCACGATCGCCAGCGTCATCGCGATCCACACGCCGCCGGCCAGCAGCACCAGCATCAGCGCCAGCAGGATCGCGCCCATCGTCAGGATGTCCATCGTCGCGTCGGTCCGTTCGTTTGCAGCGTTCGGTTCAGATGTCGGAGGAGAAGTCGCCCTGCGCATGCCGCTGCTCGACCGCCACCACGAAGGTGGGGCGGCCGCCGCGCAGCACGATCACCAGCTCGTCGACCACCGCGATCCACAGCAGCACCGAGCCGATGGCAAAGCCCAGCTGCGGAATCCACAGCGGCATCGGCAGCAGGCCGGTGGCGATGTCGTTGAAGGCCCAGCTTTCATAGGTGAACGACAGCGCCGCCCACATCAGGTAGCTGACGCTGGCCGCACCGATCAGCAGGCTGATGAGTTCCAGCGTGCGGCGCACCGGCGGCGAGGCCTTTTCCAGCAACAGCGTCACCCGCACGAAGTCGCCATGCTTGAAGGCATGCGCCATCGCGAAGAAGCCCGCTGCCGCGCAGCACCAGGCCACCACATCGGGCACGGCGCCAGTGCGCACGCCGAACTCGCGCAGGATGCTCTGGCCGATCATCAGCAGCGCGATCATCGCCACGAAGGCCGCGGCCACCACGCCGGCGCCGAAGTACAGCGCGTCCAGCAGCCGGCGCATCACTTGCGGAAGGCGTTGATCACGGCGTCGCCGTCAGCCCCGGCCTTTTTCTGCCAGTCGGTGAGCATGATGCCGCCCACCTGCTTGAGGTCGGCCACCAGCTTGGGCGAAGGCGTCATGATCTTCATGCCCTTGTCGGTCAGCGCCTTCTTGTACCAGGCGTTCTTCTCTTCGCTGACCTTCCAGCCGCGGGCCTCGGCCTCGGCGGCGGCCTTCATCAACGCTTCCTGCGTGGGCTTGTCCAGCGCGTCGAAGGCCTTCTTGTTCACCAGGATGCCGTTCTTGGGCAGCCAGGCCTGGGTGTCGTACCAGTACTTGATGCTCTCGTAGGTCTTGCTGTCGAAGCCGGTGGAGCCGCTGGACATGTAGCTCTCGACCACGCCGGTGGCCAGCGCCTGCGACAGCTCGGCCGCCTGGATGGTGACCGGTTGCGCGCCGATCAGCTCGGCGATCTTGGCGGTGGCCGGGCTGTAGGCGCGCCACTTGAGGCCGCGCATGTCGGCCACCGAGGCGATCTCCTTCTTGACGTAGATGCCCTGCGGCGGCCACGGCACGGTGTACAGCAGCATCATGCCCTGGCTGGCCAGCAGCTTCTGCAGCACCGGCTTCTGCGCCTCGGCCAGCTTCTTCGACTCGGCATAGCTGGTGGCCAGGAAGGGAATGCCGTCGACGCCGTAGATCGGGTTCTCGTTCTCGAAGTTGGCCAGCAGCACCTCGCCGATGGGCGCCTGCCCGCCTTGCACCGCCCGCTTGATCTCGTTGGCCTTGAACAGCGAGGCATTGGCGTGCACCGTGATCTTGAGCTTGCCGCCGGTGGCCTTGTCCACGTCGGCCGCGAACTGGGTCAGGTTCTCGGTGTGGAAGTTGGTGGCCGGGTAGGCGGCGGGCAGGTCCCACTTGGTCTGGGCCTGGCTGGCCGTCAGGGCCCCCAGGGTCAGCAGCGCGGCGGCCAGGGATTGAACTCGGGTCACAGGCATGAGGTCGCTCCGGGATGAGGGGTGTGCGAACTGTCGCATCGAAAGACGGCTTGGCTAGCACGGCCCGTGCCGGGGCTTACCCCAAGCGCGCGGCGGCCTGCCTTGTGGTTACGAAAGAACTGAGATAAAACGTCGACGTTTTCTCAACGAGGTGCACACATGACGCGAGCGACTCCTGCAGGGGCTGCGCCGGCCGCCAAGCGCACCCGCGGCAGCCGCGCCGGCGGCATCGTCAGCTCGGCGCACCTGGTCTCGCCGCGCAGCGCCGAGCTGTCGGAGTTCGAGTTCGGCCTCATCGTGGCCTTCAATGCCTTTTCGCGCTGGGCGGTGCGCTGCATGGCCGCCGCCGGCCATGCCGAGCTCACCTTCACCGACGTGCTGCTGCTGCACCACGTGACCCACCGGGCGCGCCACAAGAAGCTGGCCGACATCTGCTTCGTGCTGAACTACGAAGACACCCACGTGGTGGCCTATTCGCTCAAGAAGCTGGCCGCCGCCGGTCTGGTGGAAGCCGGCCGCCAGGGCAAGGAGGTGTACTACCAGCCCACGCCCGAAGGCGAGGCGCTGGTGCAGGCCTACCGCGGCGTGCGCGAAGAGTGCCTGGTGCAAAGCCTGGACACCGAGCTGAACGCCCCGGTGGGCGAGCTGGCCCGGCTGCTGCGCACCATGAGCGGCATGTACGACCAGGCCGCCCGCTCGGCCAGCTCGCTGTAGGCCGGCTTCATGGCCGCAGCGCCCTTCCTCGGCGTGCTGATGCTGGACACGCGCTTTCCCCGGCTGCCCGGCGACATCGGCCATCCCCACACCTTCGGCTTTCCGGTGCGCCGGCAGGTGGTGGCCGGCGCCTCGGCGCAGCGCGTGGTGCGCCAGCGGGCGCAGGGGCTGCTGCAGCCTTTCATCAGCGCCGCGCTGCAGCTGGTGGAGGAAGGCGCGGCCGCCATCAGCACCAGCTGCGGCTTTCTGGCGCTGCACCAGCCGCCGTTGCAGGCGGCGCTGCCGGTGCCGGTGTGGTCATCCAGCCTGCTCAAGCTGGCCGAGCTGCCGGCCGGCTGCGTGGGCGTGGTCACGGTGGATGCACAGGCCTTGACGCCCGAGCACCTGCGCGCGGTGGGCGCGCCGCCCGGTGTGCCGGTCGCGGGCCTGCTGCCCGGCAGCCGGCTGCAGCGTTGCCTGATCGGCGACGAGCCCGAACTCGATGCCGCCAACGCCGAAGCCGAGGTGGTCGATGCCGCGCTGCGCCTGCTGCAGCAGGCCGGCCCGCTCGACCACATCGTGCTGGAATGCACCAACATGCCGCCGTATGCCGCGGCCGTGCACGCCGCCACCGGCGCCACGGTGCACGACATCGCCACCGTGCTGGCCGAACGCTGGTCGGCGCTGTT
>NZ_CAXFDV010000499.1:0-16655 GCF_964001545.1 uncultured Aquincola sp. | reverse complement strand
TGGGTCGAATCAACAGATGCGTCATGCGCAACAGTTTATAATGCTGGGTTTCGGCGCTGGCCGGTGGTTGGCGGGTGAAGGCTTCATTCACCTGTCGGCTGCTTTGGCGTATCTACAGCACCGAGCCCGTGGCGACCTGCCCGCAACCCGCGGCAGGCGCCTTTTGCGATTGCCAGACCTGGTGGTGTCTCCCCGGTGAGGCGGTCGATTCTCAGGAATCTCCGAGGAAACACAATGGTTGTCATCCGTCTGGCCCGTGGCGGCTCCAAGAAGCGCCCCTTCTACAACATCGTCGTCGCTGACTCGCGCGAGCGTCGCGACGGCCGCTTCATCGAGCGCGTCGGTTTTTACAACCCCGTGGCTTCCGGCGCTGCCGAAGCCCTGCGCGTGTCGCAAGACCGCGTGACCTACTGGACCGGTGTCGGCGCCCAGCTGTCGCCCATCGTGGCGCGCCTGGTCGGCAACGCCAAGGCCGCCGCCTGAGATCGGGATTCCGGCCGATGAGCACCTCCATCCCCGCAGCGGGCGATACCGCCTGGCCTGACGACGCGGTGGAGGTGGGCCGGATCCTCGGGCCCTGGGGTGTCAAGGGCGCGCTCAAGGTCATGCCTTACGCGTCCGACCCCAAGGCCTTGTTTTCATCGCGGCGCTGGTTCATCGAGCCCGGCCACCGGCTGCTCAAGATCACCGGCGCCCGCGAGCATGGCGATGGCGTCGTCGCCACCGCCCAGGAAGTGCCCGACCGCAATGCCGCCGAAGCGCTCAAGGGCGCGCAGGTGTTCGTGTCGCGCGGCAGTTTCCCCACGCCTTCGGAAGGTGAGTACTACTGGGTCGACCTGATCGGCCTGGCGGTCTACAACCGCGAAGGTGCCCACCTCGGCACCGTCACCGACCTGATCAGCACCGGCCCGCACAGCGTGCTCAAGCTGCGGCCGGCCGATGCACCCCCCGACGCCAGTGCCGAAGAGGTGGAACGCCTGATTCCCTTCGTCGACGCCTATGTCGACCAGGTCGACCTGCCGGCCCGCCGCATCAACGTCGACTGGGGCCTCGATTACTGAGCCCTTCCGCCGAACGCCATGCGCTTCGACGTCCTGACGCTGTTCCCCGAATTGTTCGCCCCGCACCTGTCGCTGGGCGTGACGCGCCGCGCCTATGAATCCGGCGCGGTCGACGTGCGCCTGTGGCCGCTGCGCGACTATGGCGAAGGCACCTACCGCCGCATCGACGACCGGCCCTTCGGCGGCGGCCCCGGCATGGTGATGCTGGCCGACCCGCTGGCCCGTGCGCTGGCCGACGTGCGTGCGCAGCGGGCCGACGCCGCGCCGCTGATCCATTTTTCGCCCACCGGCCGGCCGATCACCCAGGCGCTGGTGCGCGAGATGGCCGCCGGCCCCGGCGGGGTGCTGCTGTGTGGCCGCTACGAAGGCATCGACCAGCGCTTCCTCGATCGCCATCCGCACATTGAGCTGAGCTTGGGCGACTTCATCCTGTCCGGCGGCGAGTTGCCGGCGATGGCGCTGCTGGACGCGATCGCGCGGCTGCAGCCCGGCGTGCTCAACGATGCCGCTTCGCACGAGCAGGACAGCTTCTCGGAAGACGGTCTGCTGGACTGCCCGCACTACAGCCGGCCCGAGAGCTGGCCGCACGCGGGCGAAGAAGTGCCGGTGCCGCCGGTGCTGCTGTCGGGACACCATGCGCAGATCGCGCGCTGGCGGCGCGAGCGTTCACTGGAGCTGACGGCCCGCCGCCGGCCCGAGCTGATCGAGGCGGCGCGGGCCGCAGGCCGACTTTCAAAAGCCGACGAGCGCTTTCTGGCCGCGCTCACGCTATAATCGCAGGCTTTTCACCGATCCTCTGCCGGGCGCGGCCATGCCTCATGGCGGCCGCCACCAAGAACCACAGCGCCGGCACGATCATTTGGAGACCTTTGTGAACCTGATTCAAACCCTCGAGCAAGAAGAAATTGCTCGCCTGAACAAGACCATCCCGGCGTTTGCGCCTGGCGACACGGTGATCGTGAGCGTCAACGTGGTCGAAGGCACCCGCAAGCGTGTGCAGGCCTACGAAGGCGTGTGCATCGCCAAGCGCAACCGCGGCCTGAACAGCAGCTTCATCGTGCGCAAGATCTCCAGCGGCGAAGGCGTGGAACGTACGTTCCAGCTGTACAGCCCGCTGATCGCCAGCATCGAAGTCAAGCGCCGCGGCGACGTGCGCCGCGCCAAGCTGTACTACCTGCGCCAGCGCTCGGGCAAGTCGGCACGGATCAAGGAAAAGCTGTCCTGATCGTGCTTGCGTGCCAGCTTCAGGCTGGCGCTGCATCGACGCAAAGCCGCCTCCGGGCGGCTTTGTCGTTCCTGGCCTATCCTCACCGCCCCATGAGCCGACCCGCCATCCGCGATCCGCATGCCGTGCCCATCGTCGCCATCGACGATGCGCTGCCCCCGATCGACCCGGGCCTGCTCACGGCCGGCGCGCTGCGTGAACGTTTTGCCGAAGCCCGCGGCTGGACGCCCGAGTTCACCGGCGACGGCGCGTCCTCGGGCCGCGAGCCGTCCAATGCCTCGGTGTTGGTGCCGCTGGTCGACCGGCCGGCAGGCCTGTCGGTGCTGCTCACCCAGCGCACCTCGCACCTGCGCGACCATGCTGGCCAGGTGAGCTTTCCGGGTGGCCGGGCCGAGCCCACCGATGCCGACGTCATCGACACCGCGCTGCGCG
Source organism: uncultured Aquincola sp. (assembly GCF_964001545.1). NCBI lineage: Bacteria > Pseudomonadati > Pseudomonadota > Betaproteobacteria > Burkholderiales > Sphaerotilaceae > Aquincola > uncultured Aquincola sp. The sequence goes on along the minus strand of NZ_CAXFDV010000499.1, from coordinate 13,937 downwards.
AGGCCGAAGAAGAAGTGGGCCTGGCGCGCCGGCATGTGGATGTGATGGGCACGCTGCACCCCTACAGCACCGTCACCAACTTCGTGGTCACGCCGGTGGTGGGGCTGGTGCGGCCGGGCTTTGAACTCAAGCTCGATCCGTTCGAGGTGGCGGCTGCGTTCGAAGTGCCGCTGACCTTCTTGATGACGCCCGCCAACCACCGCCGCCACCGCTTCGAGCATGAGGGCCAGGAGCGGCATTTCCTGTCGATGCTGTGGGAAGGCCCGGCTGCCGACGGCGGCCAGCAGACGTTTTTCATCTGGGGCGCCACAGCCTCGATGCTGCGCAACCTCTATCGGTTCCTGGCAGCGTAGTTGGCATCGCTATCATCGTGGGCGATGAGTTTCTTCGCCGTCCTCTTTGCGCTGCTGATCGAACAGCTCAAGCCGCTGCCGCGTGACAACTGGGTGCACGACTCGCTGATCTCCTGGGTCGGCTGGAGCGGGCGCAACTTCGATGCGGGCAAGTCGCACCATGCCTGGGTGGTGTGGGGCGTCACCGTCATCGCGCCGGCGCTGCTGGCCTGGGGCATCTTCGCAGCCATCGCGCACTACAGCTTGCTGCTGGCCCTGGCCTTCAACGTCGGGGTGCTGTACCTCACACTGGGCTTTCGCCAGTTCAGCCACTACTTCACCGACATCCGCGACGCGCTCGACCGTGGCGACGAGAACGAGGCCCGCCGCCTGCTGGCCGAGTGGCGCCACCTGGACGCCAGCGAGTTGCCGCGCACCGAGCTGATGCGGCATGTGATCGAACATTCGCTGCTGGCCGCGCACCGGCATGTGCTGGGCGTGTTCTTCTGCTTCATCGTGCTGTCGGCCTTCGGCATGGGGCCGGCGGGCGCGGTGCTGTACCGCATGGCCGAGTTCGCCAGCCGCTACTGGGCCTACAAGCAGCGGGCGCTGCAGGCGCCTTCCAACGACCGGCTGCGCGAAATCTCGCAGCGCATGTTCTCGCTGATCGACCATGTGCCGGCGCGGCTGACGGCCTTCGGCTTCGCGGTGGTGGGCAACTTCGAGGAAGCCATCAACGTGTGGCGGCGCGACGCCGGCCTGTGGCTGCATGCCAACGAGGGCATCATCCTCTCGGCCGCCGCGGGCGCCTTGAGCGTGCAGCTGGGCGGTGGCGCCGCGCCGGGCATCACGCCTGACCGCTCCAAGACCTTCGAGAGCGGCGTGGATGCCGAAGCGATGCGCGCCGCGGGCGTCACACCCGGCATGGCGCCGCAGCTGGGCCACCTGCAAAGCCTGGTGGGCCTGGTGTGGCGCTCGGTGGTGCTGTGGATGCTGCTGGTGGCCTTGTTGAGCCTGGCCAATGTGTTGGGTTGACGCTCGCCTCAGCGATGGCTGCTGCGCGACAACTCGTCGAACAGCTCGCCGTAGATCCGGTAGCGCGACGGGCTGATGTCGCCGCGTTCCACCGCCGCCCGCACGCCGCAGCCAGGTTCCTGCCGGTGGGTGCAGTTGTAGAAGCGGCAGTCGCCGATGTGCGCCCGCAGGTCGGGCATCAGCCGCGGCAGGCGTTGCACGTCGATCTGCTGCAGGCCGAATTCCTGGAAGCCCGGTGAATCGATCAAGGCGGTGCCGGCCGGGCGGTCCACCCAGTACCAGCGGGTGGTGGTGGTGGTGTGGCGGCCGGAATTGAGCGCGGTGGAAATCTCGCCCACCTGCGCCGCGGCCTCCGGCACCATCAGGTTGATCAGCGTGCTCTTGCCGGTGCCGCTGGGGCCCAGCACCAGCGTCGTGCGGCCGGCCAGCAAGGGGCTGAACAGCGCGCGTGCCGCCTCGGCGTCGTGCTTGATCGAGCAGTCGTGCACCTCCACGCCCATCGCGCGGTAAGGCGCGAGGCGCTCACGGGCCAGCGCGGCCTGCGGCAGGTCGGCCTTGTTCAGCACCACGCACACGTCGATGCCGGCGTCCTCGGCCGCGATCAGCGCGCGGGTGAGCTGCGATTCGCTGAACATCGGGTCGCCCGCCACCAGCACGATGATGCGGTCGAGGTTGGCCGCGAAGCTCTTGGTCTTCCACTCGTCCTGGCGGAAGAGCAGGTTGCGCCGCGCATCGATCTTCTGAATGACGCCTTCGTCCTCGCCACCCGATCCGGTGGGCTGCCATTGCACGCGGTCGCCTACCACGCAGTCGCTCTTCTTGCCGCGCGGGTGGCAGGTCAGGCGGGTGCCGTCGGGCACCTCGACGATGAAGTGGCGGCCATGCGCCGCCACCACCAGGCCGGGCGCCGTCATGCGCCTTGCAGCCGCAACGCCGCCAGCCGCTCGGTGGCCGGTGGGTGCGAGTAGTAAAAGCGCACGTACAGCGGATCGGGCGTCAGCGTGGAAGCGTTGTCCTCGTGCAGCTTGAGCAGCGCACTGGCCAGGTCGCGGCCATCGGCCTGTGCGCAGGCGTAGGCGTCGGCCTCGAACTCGTGCTTGCGCGAGCTGCGCGCCGCCAGCGGCCCCAGCAGGAAGGTGAAGGGCGGCAGCGCCAGCATGAACAGCAGCAGCGCCAGTGCATCGTTGGGCGCCAGCAGGTTGGGCCGCACGCCCAGGCCGGTGAAGAACCAGCTCTGCTGCGACAGCCAGCCCAGCAGCGCCAGGCCCAGCAGGCTCATGCCGAACACCATGGCCATGCGCTTTTGCACATGGCGGTGCTTGAAGTGGCCGAGCTCATGCGCCAGCACCGCCTCCACTTCGCCGGGCGAGAGCTTGTTCAGCAGCGTGTCGAAGAACACCACCCGCTTGGCCGCGCCCAGGCCAGTGAAATAGGCATTGGCATGGGCCGAGCGGCGGCTGCCGTCCATCACGTACAAGCCCTTGGCCGCGAAGCCGCAGCGCTGCATCAGCGATTGCACGCGCGCCTTCAGCGATTCATCGGGCAGCGGCTCGAACTTGTTGAACAGCGGCGCGATGACGGTGGGGTAGAGCACCAGCAGCAGCAGCTGAAAGCCCGTCCATGCCGCCCAGGCCCACAGCCACCACAGGCTGCCGGTGGCGCCCATGATCCACAGGATGAGCGCGGCCAGCGGCAGGCCGATGACCGCCGCCACCAGCAGGCCCTTGAGCGTGTCGGCTGCCACCATGCGCCAGGTCATGCGGTTGAAGCCGAAGCGCTGCTCGATGCGGAAGGTGTTGTACAGGTCGAAGGGCAGCTCCAGCGCGCCGGCGATCAGCGCGAAGGCGGCCAGCAGGCTCAGCTGGTAGGCCATGTCGCCCCAGCGCGGCTGCACGGTGTCCACCAGCCAGCCGTTGAGCAGATCGAGCCCGCCCAGCAGCGTCCAGCCCAGCAGCACCAGGGTGGAGAAGGCGGTGGACAGCAGGCCGAAGCGGCCCTTGGCGAGCGTGTAGTCGGCCGCGCGCTGGTGGGCCGCCAGCGTGACGGTGGTGGCAAAGGCGGGCGGCACACTGTGGCGGTGGGCGGCCACGTGGCGCATCTGGCGCGATGCGAGCCAGAACTTGACGCCCATCGCCGCCAGCAGCGCGGCGGCAAAGAGCAAAGACAGCAGGAGGGCTTGCATGCCCGGGAGTGTAGGGCTGCGACAATCGGCCGTTTTCCCGACCTGCCGTGCCATGACCGACACCACGACTCCCAGCCTCGCCAAGAGCGACCAGAACCTGATCTGGATCGACCTCGAGATGACCGGTCTCTTCCCGAACACCGATCGCATCATCGAGATCGCCGTCGTCGTCACCGACCCGCAGCTGCAGGTGCGCATCGAAGGCCCGGTGTTCGCCGTCCACCAGAGCGACGCCACGCTGGATGCGATGGACGCCTGGAACAAGGGCACCCATGGCCGCAGCGGCCTGATCGACCGCGTCAAGGCCTCCACCGTGAACGAGGCCCATGCCGAGGCCGAGGTGATCGCCTGGCTGGCGCAGTACCTGCCCGCCGGCAAGAGCCCGATGTGCGGCAACTCCATCTGCCAGGACCGCCGCTTCCTGGCCAACTACATGCCGGCGCTGGAAGCCTTCTTCCACTACCGCAACCTGGACGTGAGCACGCTCAAGGAACTGGCCAAGCGCTGGAAGCCCGAGATCCTGGCCGGCTTCAAGAAGGCGCAGGCACACACCGCGCTGGCCGACATCCATGAGTCCATCGACGAGCTGGCCTACTACCGCCAGCACCTGCTGTCGGTGGCTTGAACAAGGTTTCGCCCTTCAGGGCTTGGTGAAAACCCGGATTCACCGTAGAATCCGCGCTTCGGCTGATCGCTGGCTAGTTCTTGATCAGCCGTTTCGTTCATCCCCACTGACTCTGTGGCCGGGCAATCTGCCCGGAAGCCCCTCTCGGGGCGCGGGTCGGCGGCGATGCCGTCGCTTGGGCCCGTTTGTCACTGTGCGGCACTCCTTGGCTGAGTTGCCCGTCGAGCGTTCCTGTTGCTGCGACCTGACCCCGGTTGCACCCCTGTGCGGCCCGCGCGAGCTTTTGCCTGCGCGCCGAGAGAAGAAAGCTTGTTCCATGTTCACTGAATCCAACACCCCCGCCGCCGAGATTCCCGCTGGCGACGGCGAGACCAATGGTTTTGCGGCCCTGGGCCTGCACGCCGCGCTGGTGCGCGCCGTGGCCGACTCTGGCTACTCGCAGCCCACCGAAGTGCAGTCGCGCGCCATCCCGTCGGCGCTGCAGGGTCAAGACCTGCGCGTGTCGTCCAGCACCGGCAGCGGCAAGACCGCTTCCTTCGTGCTGCCCGCGCTGAGCCGCGTGCTGGCCGCCCGTGGCGACGGCAAGCGCCGTGAAAAGGGCGTGGTGCACGGCCCGCGCGTGCTGGTGCTGGCCCCCACCCGCGAACTGGCGATGCAGGTCTCCAAGGCCGCTTCCACCTACGGCACCCATGTGCAAGGTCTGCGCGTGGCCACGGTCGTCGGCGGCGTGCCCTACGGCGCCCAGCTCAAGGCCCTGCGTGGCCCGCTGGACGTGCTGATCGCCACCCCCGGCCGCCTGATGGACCACATGGCCAGCGGCAAGGCCATCCTGGCCAACGTCGAACTGCTGGTGCTGGACGAAGCCGACCGCATGCTGGACATGGGCTTCATCGACGACATCCGCCACATCGCCGAATCGCTGCCCGAGCAGCGCCAGACGATGATGTTCAGCGCCACCTTCGCCGGTCACGTGGGCCGCCTGGCTTCCGAGCTGCTGCGCGACGATGCGCAGACCATCGACGTCGCCTCGCACACCGACACGCACGAGAACATCGAGCAGCGCCTGCACTGGGCCGACAACGGCCAGCACAAGAATGCGCTGCTGGACCACATCCTGGCCGACCGCGACATGGAGCAGGCCGTGGTGTTCACCAGCACCCAGCGTGACGCCGACTGGCTGGCCGACCGCCTGGCCGACATGGGCCACCACGTGGCTTCGCTGCACGGCGGCATGCCGCAAGGCCGCCGCAACCGCGTGCTGCAAGGCCTGCGCAGCCGTCACCTGCGCGTGCTGGTGGCCACCGACGTGGCCGCCCGCGGCATCGACGTGCCCACCATCAGCCACGTGATCAACTACGGTCTGCCGATGAAGGCCGAAGACTACGTGCACCGCATCGGCCGCACCGGCCGTGCCGGCCGCAACGGCCTGGCCATCACGCTGGCCGAGGCGCCGGACGCCGGCATGATCCGCCGCATCCAGCAGTTCACGACGCAGCAGATCCCGGTGGCTACGATCGAAGGCCTTGAGCCGCAGAAGCCGGCCCCGCGCCTGTTCGCGCAGCGCCGCGAAGGCTTCGGTGGTGGCGACCGTCCGCGCGGCCGTCCGTTCAACAAGGGCGGCTTCCGCTCGGGTGGCGGCGACCGCCCGGCCTTCGGCGGCCCGCGCTCGGGTGGCGGCTTCAAGTCGTCGCCGCGTCAGCGTTGATCAGGCCTGCGCTGAGCTGACTCAGCGCCGCTGAAACAAAAAGGGCTCGCCATCGGCGAGCCCTTTTTCCTGGACTGGAGCCTCAGACGCCCAGCAACTCCACCTCGAACACCAGCGTGGCATTCGGGGGAATCACGCCGCCGGCGCCGCGGGCGCCATAGCCCAGGTCGGCGGGGATGGTCAGCACGCGGGTGCCGCCCACCTTCATGCCTTGCACGCCTTCGTCCCAGCCGCGGATGACCATGCCCTGGCCGAGGCCGAACTGGAACGGGTCGTTGCGGTCCTTGCTGGAGTCGAACTTGCGGCCGCGCTGGTTGGGAGCGGCGGCATCGTGCAGCCAGCCGGTGTAGTGCACGGTGACGTGCTGGCCGGCGCGGGCCTCTTCGCCGGTGCCGGGCACGGTGTCTTCGTATTGCAGGCCGGAAGCGGTGGTGACCATGGTAAAAGCGTCCTTCTTGTGTTGTCGGTCGCGCATCATGCCAGCCCGGCGGCCCGGGCCCAGGCCGCGGTGGTTTCGGCCAGCCAGGCCTGAGGGGTGTCGGCGTTGATCGCGGGCAGGCCCAGCGCCGCGGCCGCCTGCTGCAGCGCGGCCCGCACGTCGGCCGTCGTGTCCAGCACCAGTGGCGCGGCGCCGTTCTGCTTCGACAGCTTGTGCCCGTCGGTGGCCCGCACCAGCGGCGTGTGCAGGTAGCGCGGCGTGGGCAGGCCCAGCAGCCGTTGCAGGTGGATCTGCCGGGGCGTGTTGTCCGCCAGATCTTCGCCACGCACCACGTCGGTGATGCCCTGCGCGGCGTCGTCCACCACCACGGCCAGCTGGTAGGCCCAGAGGCCATCGGCACGGCGCACGACGAAGTCGCCCACCTCGTGCGTCAGGTCCTGCGTGGCCGGGCCCAGCCGGCGGTCTTGCCAGTCGATGTGCAGCGGCGCCGCATCGGTGCCGCAGCGCAGCCGCCAGGCGCGGGCCGGCTTGCCGTGCAGGCCATCGCGGCAGGTGCCGGGGTACACCAGCTCACCAAAGCGCTCGGGCGCATGGCCAGCGGCGGCCAGCGCGGCTTCGGTCTCCTTGCGGGTGCAGCCGCAGGGGTAGGCGGCGCCCGCGGCCTGCAGCTGCGCCAGCGCGGCGGCGTAGGCATCGCCGCGTTGCGATTGCCACAGCGGCGGCTCGTCGCTCACCAGGCCCAGGCGCTGCAGCTGGCCCAGGATGGCGTGGTCGGCGCCGGCGATGCAGCGCGGCCTGTCCACGTCTTCGATGCGCACGATCCAGCTGCCGCCGTGGGCGCGGGCGTCCAGCCAGCTGGCCAGCGCCGCCACCAGCGAGCCGGCATGCAGCAGCCCGGTGGGCGACGGGGCGAAGCGGCCGCGGTAAGGGGCGGGACTGCGGGCCACGCCTTCTCGGGGCGGGCCGGCGCGGCCGGGCAGGGCCGTCATGCTCAATCCACCCGCTGCGGCAGGCCGGCGTGGCGTTCCAGCAGCGCCAGCCGCGTGGCGGGGCTGTCCAGCTGCTGCAGCCACCAGCCCAGCGCCATGCCTTGCGGTGCTTTCTTGGCCTGCGGCGCAGCCGCGGTGCGCCAGGCGTAGCCCAGCGTGACCGGGTTGCGCCCGCGCTGCACGGCCTTGATCACCAGCCGGCCCGCGTTCACATGCTCGCGCACCAGCGGCTCGGGCAGGAAGCCGCAACCCAGGCAACGCATCTGTGCCTCGATCTTGGCCTGGGTGCTGGCCACGGTGAACACGTCCTGGCCCGGCAGCAGGTTCACCGTCAAAGGCGACAGGCGGTAGGCGGAATCGGCCACGGCCACCGCGCGGTGGCGCACCAGCTCTGCGTCGCTGATCGGCTCGGGCATGGTGGCCAGCGGGTGGTGCGGCGCCACCGCAAAGACGAACGGCATCTCGCCCAGCGGCCGAAGCTCGATGCCCTGCGGCGGCGACACGCCGGTGCCCACGCCGATGGCCAGGTCGGCCTGGCCCGACACCAGCGCCTCCCAGGTGCCGGCCAGCACCTCGGTGCGCAGGCGCAGCCGGGTGCCGGGGCCGGTCTGGCTCTCGTCGGGCCGCATCGCGAAGAAGGATTCGCACAATTCGAACATCGTCAGCCGCGAGATCACGCCATCGACCGCGATGGTGAGCGACGACTCCCAGCCGGTGGCCACGCGCTTGACGCGGTTGGCCACCGCATCCATCTCCGCCAGCAGGCGGCGGCCTTCGTTCAGCAGCTCCTCGCCCGCCGCGGTCAGCCTGGCCTGGCCCGAGCGGCGGTCGAACAGCAGCACGTCCAGTGCGTCTTCGAGCTGGCGAACGCTGTAGGTGAGGGCGGAAGGCACCTTGCCCAGCTCGCGGGCGGCGGCGGCGAAGCTGCCCAGCCGGCCGATGGTGTCCATCATCGTCAGGGCGTCGGGCGTGAGGGCATGGCGGCGGTCGGGCATGCCTTCATCTTATTTGAATGGACGCTTCAAGCGCGGGCGGCTGAAGGGCCGGCCGCCGGCTCCTACATTGAACTCACACAAGGAGTACGCAACATGATCACCCTGCGCAAGAGCGAAGACCGCGGCTACGCCGACCATGGCTGGCTGAAGAGCTACCACAGCTTTTCGTTCGCCGATTACCACGACCCGAAGCACATGGGCTGGGGCAACCTGCGGGTCATCAACGAGGACCGCGTGGCTGCCGGCACCGGCTTCGGCACGCACGGCCACCGCGACATGGAAATCGTCAGCTACGTGCTGGACGGCGCCCTGGCCCACCAGGACAGCATGGGCAACGGCACCGCGGGCAGCGCCAACAGCGGTGTCATCCGCCCGGGCGACGTGCAGCGCATGACGGCGGGCACTGGCGTTCGCCACAGCGAGTTCAATCACTCGAAGGATGGCACGACGCATTTCCTGCAGATCTGGATCCTGCCCGAGCAGCGCAACCTGACCCCCGGCTATGAGCAGAAGCACTTCGACGCGGCCAGCAAGCGGGGCCGGCTGGCCCTGGTGGCCGCGCCTGGCGGCGAGGGTGGCGCGGTGACGCTGAATGCCGACGCCCGCATCCACGCCGGCCTGTTCGACGGCGCTGAGCAGGCCACGCTGGCGCTGGACCCGAGCCGCCCGGCCTACGTGCATGTGGCGCGGGGCCAGATCGACGTCAACGGCCAGACGCTGAAGGCCGGCGACGCCGCCAAGCTGGACGGCGAGGCGCAGTTGGCGCTTTCCCATGGCCAGGGCGCCGAAGTGCTGGTGTTCGAACTGGCCCGCTGACCGTGACATGGGTCACCGCCGCCCCGGCGGTGCACCCATCTGTGCGGCGAAAGCCCCACACCTCTCTCGGCAGGGGCATGACCTAGGGTTTACACTAGGGACTAAGGGTTAGCACTTAGACCGACCCTATTGCTGAGTCGAAAGAGAGATAGTAATGAACAAGATCTTTGAACTGATCCATGACCTGCTGAGTCCTGAGCCCCAGGCCGTTGAAGAGGCTTACCTGGCCGAGTCCGTCGATATCTACGACCTGGAGCGCCGCATGCGCACCCTGGACGAGCGTCGCCTGAACCCGCAATGGGGCGGCCTGCTGTCGCACGGCACCGCCTGAATCTGAGGGTTCAAGCGTCCAGGAACGCTTTCGCTGCGGCCCAGGCGCCCGGCGAGTCGTCTTCCTGAGGCAGGTGGCCCGCTTCGGGCAGAACCACCAGTTGGGCGTGCGGGATGCGCGCCTTCAGGCGGTCGGCCAGGTCGGCCGGTAGCCAGCGGTCCTGCTGGCCCCACAGGATGCACACGGGCACCGCAGGTGTCTGCCAGGCGGCAGTGGCGCCGTCAGGCCACTGCATCAGCTGTTCATGCAGGGCGCGGCGGTTGCCTTCACGCAGCAGCAGCTCGAAGCCGCGGTCCACGTCTTCGGTGGATGGCGGCGTGGCCGGTGCGCGCAGAAAGCGCAGCTGCGACTCCACCAGCCCCCGCGGCATCAGCGATTCGCTGAGCCAGTGCAGCACCGGGATGCGCGCCACCAGGAACGCCGGTGGCGGCTGCAGCGGCTGCCAGGACAGGCCGGTGGGGTTGAGCAGCAACAGCCGGTCCACGCGTTCAGGCGCCAGGCTGGCCACCTGCAAGGCCACCTCACCGCCCAGGCCGTTGCCCACCAGCTGCACCTTGTGCAGCTTCAGCCGGTCCATCACCGCCAGCACCAGCCGGGCGGTGGTGGTGGGGTGGTAGTCGCCCTGGGGCTGCGGCCCGGTGAGACCGGCACCGGGCAGGTCCAGGCTGATCACACGCCGGCTGCGCGCCAGCCGGGGCGCCCAGGCCTGCCAGCTGTGCAGGCTGCTGCCCACGTCGTGCAGCAGCAGCAGCGGGGTGCCGTCTTGCGGATCGCCTTCGTCGCGCAGGTGCACCAGCTGGTCGCCCAACTCCAGGAACTGCGAAGGCGGCGCCGCCCAGCGGGCCACCAGCGATTCCACCGGCCGGTCGGGCGCGCGGCTGAGCGAGACGGCGAGCGCGGTGGCCATCAGCAGGCCCCCCACCAGGCGCAGCAGCCAGCGGGCGCGGCCGTCGTCCTCTTCGGCCGCGGCGCGCCTCACGGGTGGCCGGCAGCAGCCACGGGCGAAGGGGTGGCCGGGGTCTGCGCCGGCAGATCGGCGCTGCTGCGCGTCGGGGCCAGGGTGGCGTCCAGCAGCTCGCGCTCGTCGAACACGAAGCAGCCGCCCCGCCAGTGCGGTGCGCCGTCGGTTTCCTCGAAGTACTTGAGGATGCCGCCTTCCAGCTGGTAGACGTGCTGCACGCCGGCTTCCTGCAGGGCCAGCGCGGCCTTTTCGCAGCGGATGCCGCCGGTGCAGTAGCTCACCACCGTCTTGCCCTGCAGCTCGGTGGCATGGGCGGCCAGCGCCTTCGGAAAGTCGCTGAAGCGGCGCAGTTCCCAATCGATGGCGTGCTCGAAGGCGCCGGCCTTGACCTCGAAGGCGTTGCGGGTGTCCAGCATCACCACCGGCCGGCCTTCATCGTCGGCGCCCTGGTCGAGCCAGCGGGCCAGCGTGCGCGCGGGCACCGCGGGTGCGCGACGCTCCTCGGGGCGGATGGCGGGCTGGTTCATGCGGATGATCTCGCGCTTGACCTTGACCAGCAGCCGGCGGAAGGGCGTCTTGTCGCTGAAGCTTTCCTTGTGCGCCAGGTCGGCAAAGCGAGGGTCCGCCCGCAGCTGCGCCAGCCAGCTGCGCAGGCCTTCGGTGGGCCCGGCGACGAACAGGTTGATACCTTCTTCCGCCAGCAGCACGGTGCCCTTGATGCCGAGCGCGGCAGCCGCTTCATGCAGGCGGTCGCGCAGGGCGGGCAGGTCGTCCAGGGTGACGAACTTGTAGGCCGAGGCGTTGAGGATGGAGGTCGTGGAAGACTGCACGGCGGGCATTCTAGAAGGGCGCCGGAAGGGTCGCTAACTACAATCCCGCGATGCCTTTTGTCCACCTTCGCACCCATACCGAGTTCTCCGTCGTCGACGGCACCCTGCGCATCGACGAGGCGGCCTACGGCGCCAGGAAAGACGGCCAGGTGGCCCTGGGCATCAGCGACCTGTCCAACCTCTTCGGTGCGGTCAAGTTCTATTCGGCCTGCCGCAAGGCCGGGGTCAAGCCGCTGATTGGCGTGGACGTGTGGCTGGAGCCCGAGGCCGGCGAAAAGCAGCCCAGCCGGCTGCTGCTGATCGCGCAGGACGCGCAGGGCTACCTGAACATCAACCAGCTGCTGTCGCGCGCCTGGACGGGCAACACCCAGCGTGCGCAGGCCTGGATCAAGTGGCCGTGGCTGCGGGAGCTGGCCGCAGGCCTGGTGGCGCTGTCGGGCGCCGACGCAGGCGCGGTGGGCCAGGCGCTGCTGGCGGGCGACGATGCCCGCGCCGATGCACTGGCGCAGCGGCTGGCGTCGATTTTCCCGGGGCGCTTTTACATCGAGCTGCAGCGCGCCGGCCTGCCCACCAACGAGGCGCATGTGCGCGTGGCCGTGCCGCTGGCCGCGCGGCTGAAGCTGCCCGTGGTGGCCACCCACCCGGTGCAGTTCAACACGGCCGAAGACTTCGAGGCGCACGAGGCGCGGGTGTGCATCGCCGAGGGCGAGACGCTGGCCAATCCGCGCCGCGTCAAGCGCTTTTCGCGTGAGCAGTACTTCAAGCCGCAGGCCGAGATGGAGGCGCTGTTCGCCGACATTCCCAGCGCGCTGGCCAACACGCTGCGCATCGCGCAGCGCTGCAACCTGAGCCTGGTGCTGGGCAAGCCGCGGCTGCCCGATTTCCCCACGCCGGGCGGCATCCCGATCGAGCAGCACTTCCGCGCTGCGTCGTTCGAAGGCCTGGAGCAGCGGCTGGTGCAGCTCTACCCCGACGAAGCCAAGCGCAACGCCGAGCGGCCGCGCTACGTGGAGCGGCTCAACTTCGAGATCGACGTGATCCTGAAGATGGGCTTTCCGGGCTACTTCCTGATCGTGTCCGACTTCATCACCTGGGCCAAGAACAACGGCTGCCCGGTGGGGCCGGGCCGGGGCTCGGGCGCCGGCTCGCTGGTGGCCTATGCGCTGTCCATCACCGACCTCGATCCGCTGCGCTACAACCTGCTGTTCGAGCGCTTCCTGAACCCCGAGCGGGTGTCGATGCCCGACTTCGACATCGACTTCTGCCAGGGCAATCGCGACCGGGTGATCGACTACGTCAAGCAGAAGTACGGTCTGGACGCGGTGAGCCAGATTGCCACCTTCGGCACCATGGCGGCCAAGGCCGCGCTGCGCGACGTGGGCCGGGTGCTGGGCATGGGCTATGGCCATGTCGACTCCATCGCCAAGCTGATCCCGGCGCCGCCCGGCAAGACGGTGACGCTGGCCAAGGTGCCCGAGAACCCCGACGGCGGCGTGATCTACGCCCGCAAGGAAGCGCCCGAGCTGGAACAGCGCGAAGCCGCCGAAGAAGAGGTGGCCGCGCTGCTGGACCTGGCCGCGCGCGTGGAAGGCATGGTGCGCAACATCGGCATGCACGCCGGTGGCGTGCTGATCGCGCCGGGCAAGATCACCGACTTCTGCCCGCTGTACCAGCAGCCGGGCAGCGAATCGGCCGTCAGCCAGTACGACAAGGACGACGTCGAGGCCATCGGCCTGGTCAAGTTCGACTTCCTGGGCCTGGCCACGCTCACCATCCTGGAGACGGCCAAGGAATTCATCATGCGCCGGCATCCTTCGCAGAAGGACTTCGCCTACGAGAAGATTCCGCTGGACGACGCCCGCGCCTACAAGCTGTTTTCCGACGGCCTGACCGAGGCGGTGTTCCAGTTCGAATCGCCCGGCATGCAGCGCATGCTGCGCGACGCGCGGCCCAGCGTGTTCGAGGACATCATCGCGCTGGTGGCGCTGTACCGGCCGGGCCCGATGGACCTGATTCCCAGCTTCTGCGCCCGCAAGCATGGGCGCGAAGAGGTGGTGTACCCGCACAAGTTGCTGGAAGGCGTGCTCGCCGAGACCTACGGCGTGATGATCTACCAGGAGCAGGTGATGCAGTCGGCCCAGGTGCTGGGCGGCTACTCGCTCGGCGGCGCCGACCTGCTGCGCCGGGCCATGGGCAAGAAAAAGCCCGAGGAGATGGCCAAGCACCGCGAGATCTTCCGCGAGGGCGCGGCCGCCAAGGGCATCGACGGCAAGACCGCCGACGAAGTCTTCGACCTGATGGAGAAGTTCGCGGGCTACGGCTTCAACAAGAGCCATGCCGCCGCCTACGCCCTGCTGGCCTACCACACGGCCTGGCTGAAGGTGCACTACACGGCCGAGTTCTTCGCGGCCAACATGTGCATCGAAACCGATGACACCGACAAGCTGAAGGTGCTGCTCAACGATGCGCAGACGAACTTCGGCATCCGCTTCGAGCCGCCCGACGTCAACAGCGGCACCTACCGCTTCGAGCCCATCGACGACAAGACCGTGCGCTACGGCCTGGGCGCCATCAAGGGCACGGGCCAGGGCGCGATCGAGGCCATCGTCGCCGCGCGCGAGCAGGGCGGCCCGTTCCGCAGCCTGTTCGACTTCTGCGCCCGGGTGGACCGCCAGCGCATCAACAAGCGTGTGGTGG
>NZ_CAXFDV010000498.1:0-3536 GCF_964001545.1 uncultured Aquincola sp. | reverse complement strand
CCGTGGGTCACGGCTTCCAGCTCGCTGCCGGGCAGCAGGCCGTGCATCACGAACAGCGTGGCATCGGCCGGCAGCAGCGGGCGCAGCGTCAGGCCTTCGTCCAGATGGGCGACGAAGAAGCGGCGGCAGCCCGCGGCATGCAGCGCCGTGGCCACCGGCGCGGCGCCCAGGCCGTAGGCATCGGCCTTGACCACGGCGGCGCAATCGGCGCGGCCATTGGCCTGCTGCTTGAGCAGCCGCCAGTTGTGCACGATGGCGGCCAGGTCGATGTCCAGCCAGGCACCGGCGTTCACCTGGGCGCGGCTGGCGCCGGGAAGGGCAGGGGTGTCATGCATAGCGGTCCAGGCCCATGCCTTCCATGTCGATCTCGGGCGCCTTGCCGCTCACCAGATCGGCCAGCACGCGGCCGGTGCCGGCCGCCATGGTCCAGCCGAGCGTGCCGTGGCCGGTGCTCAGCATCAGGTTCTGGTAGCGGCAGGCGCCCAGGATGGGCGTGCCGTCGGGCGTCATCGGGCGCAGGCCGGTCCAGAACTCGGCCTTGGCCACGTCGCTGCCGCGCGGGAACAGGTCGGTCAGCACGAATTCCAGCGTGCGGCGGCGGCCGGCTTCCAGGTCGAGGTTGTAGCCCGACAGCTGCGCCGTGCCGCCCACGCGGATGCGGCTGCCCAGGCGGGTGACGGCTACCTTGTGGGTCTCGTCCATGATGGTGGACTCGGGCGACAGCGCCGCATCGGTGATGGGCACGGTGATGGAAAAGCCCTTGACCGGGTACACCGGCAGCTGCAGCCCCAGCGGCTTGGCGATCAGCGGCGAATAGCTGCCCATGGCCAGCACATAACGGTCGGCGGTGAAGCGGCCGCGGCTGGTCTGCACGCCGGTGATCTGCGTGCCCGCATGCTCGATGGCCTGCACGCTGACGCCGAACTCGAACTTCACGCCCAGGCCGCGCGCCAGATCCGCCAGCCGCTGGGTGAACAGGAAGCAGTCGCCCGTCTCGTCGCCCGGCAGGCGCAGGGCGCCGACGAACTTGTCGGCCACGTCCTTGAGTGCCGGCTCGTACTGCAGGTAGCCGGCGCGGTCCAGCAACTGGTAGGGCACCTGGTACTGCTGCAGGATCTCCACGTCCTTGTCGGCGCCGTCCAGCTGCTTCTGGGTGCGAAAGAGCTGCAGCGTGCCCTGCGTGCGCTCGTCGTAGACGATGCCGGTGTCGGCGCGCAGCTGCTTCAGGCAGTCGCGGCTGTATTCGGCCAGCCGCACCATGCGCGCCTTGTTGATGCGGTAGCGTTCTTCGGTGCAGTTGCGCAGCATCTGCGCGCCCCAGCGCCACATGGCGGGGTCGAGCATGGGCTTGATGACCAGCGGGCTGTGCTGCATCAGCATCCACTTGATGGCCTTGATGGGCACACCGGGGCCGGCCCAGGGGGCCGAGTAGCCCGGCGACACCTCGCCGGCATTGGCAAAGCTGGTTTCCAGCGCGGGGGCGGGTTGGCGGTCGAGCACCGTGACTTCATGCCCGGCCTTGGCCAGGTAGTAGGCCACCGACACGCCGATGACACCGCTTCCGAGGACCAGGACCTTCATGGGGAGAGCACCTTTGGTTGGCCGGCCAGTCCGGCGATGGCTGGGGAAGCGCAAGCGGCGTGCCAATGTGACCATGCGAGGCGCATCAAGCACTTGCATGGGTCAGGGCTTCAGGGTGTATTGAAATCGAGACGACAGCAGGGCCGAGAGCGCCAGTTTGCGTGTAGATTTCATTCCACTGTCACGTTTTCATTCCACCTGCCCATGCGCCTGAAGATCACCTTTGTCGACCGTGTCGGCATCGCTCAGCAAATCCTGGCGGTGCTGGCCGCCCGCGCCCTGGACGTGGTGGCGGTGGAGGTCGATCCGCCGCAGATCTACCTCGAAGCGCCGGGCCTGCAGCCCGCCGCCTACCCGGCGCTGCGCAAGGCCTTGCTGGCCGAAGTGCCCGGCGTGCAGCAGGTGGAAGAGCTGCAGATGCTGCCCGGCGCCCGCCGCCGGCTGTACCTGGATGCGTTGCTGGCCTCGTTGGCCGACCCGGTGCTGGCGGTGGATGCACAAGGCTGCGTGGTGGTGGCCAACCCCGCCGTTGCGCAGGCCAGCGGCCAGCCGGTGCAGGCGCTGCAAGGCCAGCCGCTGCAGGCACTCACGGGCGATGCGCAGCTGGCGCAATCACTGGTGGACCACGACTACAAGCTGCCGGTGGCCGAGGTACAGGTGGGCGGCCAGGCCTACCTGATGGAAACCGTGGCGCTGCATGAGCCCGGCGGTGGCGTGGCCGGGGCGGTGATCACGCTGCACGCGCCGCAGCGGCTGGGTGAGCGGCTGAGCGCGCTGCACAACTACAGCGCCGGTGGCTTCGAGACGCTGCTGGGCCGCTCGGCCGCCATCCGTCAGCTCAAGCAGCGTGCGGCGCGCATGGCCTCGGTGGATGCGCCCTTGCTCATTCGCGGTGAAACCGGCACCGGCAAGGAACTGGTGGCCCATGCCTGCCATGCCGGCAGCCGCCGCCATGCGCAGCCTTTCTTCGCGCTCAACTGCGCGGCGCTGCCCGAAAGCCTGGCCGAGAGCGAGCTGTTCGGTTATGCGCCCGGCGCCTTCACAGGCGGGCTGCGGGGCGGCCGACCCGGCATCCTGGAGCTGGCCGACGGCGGCACGTTGTTCCTCGATGAGGTGGGCGAGATGTCGCTGTACCTGCAGGCCAAGCTGCTGCGCTTTCTCAACGACGGCAGCTTTCGCCGCGTGGGCGGCGACCGCGAGCTGAAGGCCGATGTGCGGCTGATCAGCGCCACCCACCGCAATCTCGAAGACATGGTGGCCGCCGGCAGCTTCCGGCAGGACCTGCTGTTCCGCCTCGATGTTTTGCAGCTGGCGGTGCCGCCGCTGCGCGAGCGCACCGAAGACATCCTGGTGCTGGCCCAGGTGTTCCTGGAACGCGCCTGCACCCAGGCCGGTCGCCCGCCCGCGCGCCTGAGCCGCGCCGCCACCCATGCGCTGCTGGGCAACCCGTGGCACGGCAATGTGCGCCAGCTGCAGAACGTGATCTTCCGTGCCGTGACGATGACCGACGCGGCCGTCATCGACGCCGGCGACCTGGAGCTGGCCGACGCCGCCACCGCCGCGCCACCGCCCACCGACGACGACAGCATCACCAGCCTGGACGATGCCGTCTCGCGCTACGAGCGGGCGCTGCTGCAGCGGCTGTGGCCGCAATACCCCTCCACCCGCCGTCTGGCCGAGCGGCTGGGCACCTCGCACTCGGCGATTGCGCAGCGGCTGCGCAAGTACGGCATTCCGGGGTGAGCGTCTCGTCATCGAAATCTTGACGATGCGGGCCAATCTAATCACTATCTTGGCGACTTCACAGTTTTCTTGGCTGGGCCGCCGCCTTCTACGTGCCTGACCCGATCGGTTACCGCTGGCTCGCCGAACGCTACGCGGTCGTCGCCGTTCAGCCCTTCCGCACCACCAGCACGATTGGCAAGTCGCGTGCGACGGTGCGTGAAAACGGGTAT